>JBDKTF010000063.1:0-6177 GCA_039680295.1 Anaerolineaceae bacterium | reverse complement strand
TGAACCATAATCCACGCCCCCAGATGCGCGCCCAATGTGATGACCGCCAGCGTCAGGAAACCAAACACATCGTAGACCACTCCGCCCAGACTGGTCAACAGCAGCACCACACCCAACAGAGTTTGCGTTAACCCGATGACAAGCGTCCGGTCTTCATCCGGAGCAATGTTCATCATCAGGCTGGGCGATGAAACCCCAAAACCCGTTCCGCGCACACCCGACAGGAAAAAGACCGGCAGCAGACAAATGGATGCCGCCTGGGACGAAATTCCCCAGGCTTTTCCAAACATCGCAAGCAGTACCACCCCCACCGACATCAGCGTTCCCGCGCCGGCAGCCACCTGCATCACCCGCTGATTGTCCACCAGGCGTGACAACCGCCCCAGCACCAGATTGGAAATCAGATTGGAGCCCATCAATACCGCCAGATAAATTCCCACCCATTCCTGAGGACCCTGAAATTCACGCTGCACGTATACGGCGAAGAAAGGCGTGGCAGAATTGGCGATCGTCATCAACGTTTGCGTCCATAAAAGCAGACGGTAGTTGGAATTTCCAGGCAGGATTTCAAGCGCTTTTGTGAGTTGCTGGCGTATCGTGCGCCGGGGAGGCAAATACTCATCCGGTTGTTCTTTTACACCGTTGTAGAGCAGCAACGCAATCGATCCAACAACAAAATAACCGATACTCAACAACCCAAAGTTATACGGGAATCCCATCGGTGCCTGCGGACTGACCATCCAGCGCACTAAACCGCTGGCGGCAATCCCCAACAATCCACCCAAACCCAGACGCCAGGCATACAGCTCTCCCCGCCTCCGGGGAGGAACCGTCTTACTCACCACTTCCATAAAAGGCAGTCCGCCAACCCCAGAAGCCAGGGCAGCGATGAGATAAGCAATGAAAAACGCCACCAACAGCCAATCGGGATCATGCACCAGGTTAATGCTGAGCGCGAGAATGACCCATGCGGCGATGCGCACATAAGACATGCTTTTGTAGATCTCGATCTTTAATGGGTGGTTCTGTACCCAACCCGATATGAAAAATTGCGGCAGCGACCATGCGCCGTCGCGAATGGGTATGACCAATCCCAATAAAAATGGAGAATCGGTGAGATAGCTGAGAAATGCCACCAGCACCAGCGTGGGGTCCAGCAGGGCTTCCGCAAAAATATACAGCACACCATTGATTACACCCAGCCGAAAATTATGCTCCATTTGTGCTGGAGTGACTTCAGTAGCTGGAGAAATGGATTGACTGTTGTTCAAAGGATTTCATCCGAGGGAAATTTTATCAATCATACCCGCTGGATCCTAATAATGCAATGCTATTAAAAAGGTCTGGCGAACCGCCCCATATCGGTTCGCCAGATTCCTCGGTAAGCGATCGTCCCCTGGATCGTTAGCCGGGAGATTATGCGATTTTATTGGATCATGCCTTTATCCCATCCGGTTTAATTTCAAAAAGGCTGATAAACGCATTCACAATGACCGGATCGAAGTCAGTGCCCGCGCATTGCATCAATTCTGCCACTGCCTCTTCATGCGATAATCCCTTCCGATAGACCCGCTGCGATGTCATGGAATCATAGGCATCTGCCACCGCCAGAATCCGCGCCCCCAGGTTGATCCATTCCCCTTTGATCCCCAACGGGTAACCACTGCCGTTGTAGTGTTCGTGGTGGGAACGAATGACCGCAGCGACATCCGTAAGATGAGACATCGAAAGGACAATATCTGCGCCCAAATCGGGGTGACGGCGCATCATCTTCCATTCATCTTCTGTCAGCGGTCCGGGTTTGCGCAAGATCTCATCTGGAATGCCAATTTTGCCCACGTCATGCAGTAATGCGCCCAGCCGAATGGTCTCGATTTCAGCCGAAGGAACTTTCAACGCTTCGGCGGTTTTTTCTGCATAATGCATCACCATCTTGCCGTGTCCGGCAGTGGAAGGATCACGCACTTCCAGGGCTTTCACCAACGCCACCACGGCTTCCAGGTGACTGTAACGCAGGTAATCTGAAAGTCTTGAACGGTGGATGGCGCTGGCAGATTGATCTGCCATCAACTTCGCCAGCCGCAATTTTCCATCATGAAAGCCTTCGCTGCTCTGATCGCCCAAAATCAACAATCCGATAACTTCCTGCTCCACCTGCATGGGTACCAGACACAGCGCGCAGCCGCCGTGCGCCCGTTGAATGCGGCTTTGCATCATGCTCAACGAACCCAACCGGTCGTCGATAACCTCAGGTTCACCCTCTGTCATCACCTGGTCGTATATCCGCTGCGAACCGGTTGGATCGACAATTTTAGGCATTTCGCCCAACGCGCCAATGGATTTGCATGCCAGGCTGCGGTCGGGAGTGCGGATCATCAGGCGGCAAAAAGAGATCTGAACAATATCGACAACATAATGAACGATGCGGTCATACAATAAATCCAATGTACTGGTCGTTACCAGTGATCGGCTGAATTGGTAGAGCGCATTAATCTCCACACCGATATTTGCCCCGGTGACGTCCACCGGGGTATCCAATTGGAGATTGCTTTGGGAGCCCTCAGCCAGCATAGGAACCACTCTCCGAAAAACGAGGTTGACCTTCAAAATATGGTCTCATCTAACAATAAAACAGGCGGAAATTGCAATTTCCGCCTACACTTGATCCAATCAGTCGCAACCCACCCACACCGGGAATGCCACCCGCGATGTTTCTGGAGCGCGCATCAATTGCGCTGCAAAATCTGCCAGGTTCGCGGCTTGAATGGTGCGAATGCAATCCCATTCATCGTTGGACAGATGGAACATTTCACCCGCAAACCCGTTGCCCACCGCCTGAACCGGATCATCCAGCAGTTGCTTTTCAAACGATTTACAGACCAATGCCGCTGTCAGGATGCGGCTATATTCGGGGTGAACTGCCTCAGAAGCGCATGTAATGGTCTTCATGGTTGTCAAAGGTCGGTTCATGATAGTTACCTCCTTCAGCTAACCTGACGAAACAGCGTCAGGATATGCCAGATGCTTTTCGATTGAGAGAACAAAAGCAGCAGCCGCTGTATCCGCTGCTGCTGCGACTTGCTTCAGCAGATCAGATCAATGACCGATACCGCCTGTTGCCTGGGGATGATGAGCGTTGAAGTTGTGACCAATTCCGCCGGTTGCCTGGGGCTGGTGGGCAGTGAGTTTGTGTCCGATTCCGCCCGTCGCCTGGGGATTACAAGAAACGATATTGTGACCAATGCCACCTGTCGCCTGAGGATTGAACGAATTGATTGAGAATTCAGAAATGGTGGTCATGGTTTGATATCCTTTCGAGTTTGTTTTTATTTGTTAGAAACATTATGAACAGGTCCAGGCATCAGAACAGGCATCAAAACAGGCATCAAAACATTAAAATTAGTTAAGAATCCAACGGGTTTTCAACCAGTTTATGACCTGTCCGCCGCATTGAAATTCATTCGCATCGAAGCGCGCGTCAGGATTTCTGGTAACAGATTACAATATTCGGATGGATTTTGGATGATGATTCCGCCAGATGGCGACACAAAAAGGAGACTTCCGGAAAACCAAACGGGCGCCTGCAATAAATTTGCAGACGCCCGTTCATGGCTCAAAACACGATCAACGCATTAAGATGTCGTACAGTGTGCGGGTTTTATCCGAAGGCGGAATATTGAATTCCTCCTGCAGGGCAGCCCGGCAGGCTTCGTACTGGCGGGCGACCGCCGGACGGTTACCCATGGCAGCATAAATGCGCATTGCCAGGCGGTGCGCGTCCTCCAGACAATCATCTTCTGCCAACGCGCGCTGGCATATACCCAGCGCGTTATCGTATTCCCCACCTTCCAGATAAAGCGAGGTTAATTTGAGCAGCGCATCCATATAGCTGCCATAGACCTTCTGACGTTCCACCACCACCCATTGATCATCGCCGTCGGGCAGAAAAGGACCCTGATATTGTTTCAATGCCGCCACGTAATGCCGAATGCGTTCCTGTCGATCTGTTCCGCGTTCGGCGTGATAAAGCTCTTTATATAAGATTTCTACATCGAATTCATAATCCAGCGTTGTGTTGAACTGATAAATATCATCCTGATATTGCACCACATCTTTGCCCACGGCATGCCGCAGCCGATAGATGGTATTCTTGAAACGCGACCGCAGTTCACCCGGAGAGGCGTCTGCCCATAAGATTTCACCCACAGCTTCGCGGGTAACGCCTTCCCGCCGGCACAGCAGATAAAAGAACAGGTCAGAAGATGCGCGCGTGACCCAATCGCCGGCGCTCACCACCCGATCGTTGATGCGCACCATCCGCCTTCCCAATGCCTGAATAAAAATCCGCGGCGGAGCGAACGGCACCACCGATGCCTGCCGCCGCAAATGGCGGCGCAGCATGGATAACGATTGATCGAACCGGTTTACCGACTGGAAGAGCAGCGTGAGAATGGGCTGAAACTCCGCATCCAGATGGATCTGACCCAGCGAGGCGCGTAAATCACGCAGGGTGGGCAGGAGCGCTGTCTGCTTACCCGGACGCGTCACCATCGAGATCACATCCTTCAACTCCTGCATGGCAGCCGTACCGGGTGAGATGTGATATTGAGCCACCGCCAGATACAGGTACGCCCGCAGCGCATCAACAGAATAACCTTCATCCTCAAAATACGTTTTGGCTGACTTCAAATCCACACAGGCTTCCACCATTTCACGTGAGTAAAACTTCAACCTGCCTTCAGCAAACCGGCACAAACTCATTTCATAAGGGGATTGATCTGTTTCAGCCTGTTGGTGGGCATCCATCAGCAGTTTTTGCGATTGCAGCAGGTTCCCCCTGCGCCGCTGCAGCACAGATTCTCCAAGGTTCAGGTATACCAACAGGAATTGATCCTGAATTTGCGTGACAATCTGGCGCGCTTCCTGATATGCGTTCAGCGCCTGATCCGAAGCATCCAGATCGCCGTACAGATCGCCGATCGTCACCAACGCATAGGCTTCCATGCGCTTGTAACCGCTTTCGCGGGCATTTTCCACCGCCCGTTCCAGCGTGGCGATTGCGCCTTCGTAATCGCCCATCAAGCGCTGGAGATCGCCCAGGTTGTTCAACACATTTGCCAGCCAGGTGAAATTTTGGGTTTCGCGCCAGTATTCCAGCGCCCGTGTAAACGACTGTTCAGCGGCGATATAACTGCCGGCGGAGGTATGCACGGTTCCGATTTCCATGCGGACGATGGCAGCACTGTGCTCATCCTTCAATTGCAGATATGCATCCAGCGACTGGTTCAACATATCCAATCCGGTTGCCAGATCGCCATGATGGTAATGCGCCAGTCCTTCCATTCGCAGCGCTTCGGCGCGAATTTCATCCATATCCGTTTTTGATGCGCACAGCGCCAATACCGCCTGCGCATCTGCCACCGATTGCTGATACTCACCCTGCGCGCGATATACCGATGACCGGCGTACCAGCGTCTCTGCTTCCAGGCGTGGGTCTGGTTTGAATTTCAGCGCCTCCAATGCCCGATTCAATAAATCCAATCCGTAGGAGGGGTTTCCACGCATCATCGCCACGCTGCCCTGCAGCGACAGCAGCCGGGGATTATCGCGCACCTGCTGCGGCGGCAAACCTTCCAGCCACGCCTGAAGGGTCACCAACCGCCCGGCTTCGATCATCTTGCTGCCAGCCTGTTCCACCAACGGCACCAGCGCATCCACCCGACCTAAACGATGCCACAATTCATAGGTGCGTTCCCACTGCCCGCGCTGGTTGTAGGCTTCTGCCAGCCGGTTAATGATCTTTTCGGTCTCTTCGGGATAATAAACCGTCACCCGGCTTTGGAGAAATTCCCGAAAAAGCGGGTGATAGCGCAGCCAGATATGGTCTTCACCCACCGGGATAACGAACAGATTGGCGCGAAATACCCGATCCATCAGATCTCCCCAATCCGCTTCCATGGGAATCGCTTCGCCAATCACTTCGGCGCAGTACGCCGCATCGAATTCGTCCAGAAGGGAAGAGAACAGCAAAAATTGCTTCAAATCATCGGTCTGGCAGTTCAACACCTGCTCCGCCAGATAATCATACAATCCCACCCCGGTGACCCTGTTTGCGCTGAGATACTGCTCCACGCCCTGGCTCAGCATCTGGGTCGAAAGCAGCAGACCGGTAATCCA
>JBDKTF010000540.1:0-4724 GCA_039680295.1 Anaerolineaceae bacterium | reverse complement strand
TTTATCAGCGTATCGCATCCTTTCGACCGCTGGCGTCGTGGCGCATGGGATCGTGCCAATCTGGAGCGCATTGCCCCTCTGGTCGATGCAATCGAAGTCTTTAACGCGCGCTGTCTGCAGCAAAGTTGGAATGACGAAGCCGTCCAGTTTGCTCATGAATTTGGTTTATTGGGCACCGCCGGATCTGATGCGCACACGCCGGCGGAAATCGGGCGCAGCGGTCTGAATTTAACAGCATTTACCAATGCCGATGAATTGCGAGCCGTTCTTCCACAGGGAAAACGTTTTGGCAAAATCTCTGGCATGTGGGTACATTTTTTCTCAACCTATGCCAAGTGGGAAAAACATCGTCATCCCGAACGCGTACCTACGATCACGATTTCTTAAGAATTTGTCAGACAATTACATTTTTCACTTGACACCTGCTGAACTTTGGATAGAATTAAGGATAAAGGGGCGGTGGCGGAATCGGCAGACGCAGTGGACTTAAAATCCACCGGTGGTGACACCTTGTGGGTTCGACCCCCACCCGCCCCACAAAATCCGCAGGCTGTTACTTTGTCCTGCGGATTTTTTCTCAGGGTTTCCACCTGTGAATACTAACGGTTGAAGTCTTAATTTACCCATATTTAATTCCCACTTGTTTCATCTGTGAAAGGAGCTTCATGCAATGAGTGCTTCGTCAAAAACTGGTTTGAAACCGTTTACGCCAATCCAGCTTAAACGCCGAAATCCGGTTCCTTCAGACATTGAAATTGCCCAGGAATCTGATATTAAACCGATCAGTCAGGTCGCGGAAGAGATGGGCATTCTTCCAGAAGAACTCGAACTGTATGGACCTTACAAAGCCAAAGTCAAGCTGGAAATATTGGACCGCTTGAAGAATGTTCCCAACGGTGTGTATGTGGATGTAACGGCGATTACCCCCACTCCCCTGGGTGAAGGGAAAACCACCACAACCGTAGGACTCAGTCAGGCGCTGGGCGCCCATCTGGGAAAGAAAGTGGTTACCTGCATTCGCCAACCATCTCAGGGTCCAACCTTCGGCATCAAAGGCGGAGCTGCCGGCGGTGGTTACAGCCAGGTCATTCCCATGGAAGACTTCAACCTGCATCTCACCGGCGATAACCACGCCATTACGGCTGCAAACAACCTGATGGCAGCCGCCATCGATGTGCGCATGCTCCATGAAAAAGATGCCACCGACGAACAACTCTTTGATCGTCTCTTCCCCACCGATAAAAAAGGCATACGTCATTGGGCAAAACCCCTCATGCTGCGCGCCAAACGCCTGGGTATTTATAAAGAGAATGTCGAAGACCTGACCACGGAAGAACGTGCGCATCTCTGCCGCCTGGATATTAATCCCGACACCATCACATGGCGTCGTGTTCTGGATACTTCTGACCGCATGCTGCGTGGAATTGAAATCGGTTTGGGACCCGAAGAAAAAGGTTTCACCCGCAAGACCGGTTTCGATATTGCCGTTGCCAGTGAAATTATGGCGATTCTCGCGCTCACCAGCGACCTGAAGGATATGCGCGATCGCTTCGGAAAAATCGTGGTCGCCATCAGCAAATCAGGTGAAGCGGTTACCGCCGAGGATATCGGCGTGGCAGGCGCCATGACCGTTCTGATGAAAGACGCCATTAAACCCAACCTGATGCAGACATTGGAAGGCACTCCGGTCTTCGTACATGCCGGACCTTTTGCCAACATCGCCCACGGCAACAGCTCCATCATCGCCGACCGCATTGCGCTCAAACTGGCAGATTATGTTGTAACGGAATCCGGCTTCGGTGCTGACATCGGCATGGAAAAATTCATGGACATCAAGTGCCGCTATTCAGGACTGGTTCCCAACGTTGTGGTGCTGGTTGCCACGGTACGCGCGCTCAAGATGCACGGTGGTGGTCCCAAGGTGGTGGCAGGCAAGCCGCTCTCCTTCGAATATACCAATGAAAACCTCGATCTGCTGCGCAAAGGTGTTGGCAACATGCAGAAGCATATCAGCACAGCACGTAAATTTGGCGTGCACGTCATCGTCGCGGTCAACCGCTTCTTCACGGATACCGACGCCGAACTTGAACTGGTGCGTCAGGCAGCAATCGAAGCCGGCGCTGACGATGCAGTTGTTTCCAATCACTGGGAAGAAGGCGGCGCAGGCGCATTGAATCTGGCAAACGCCGTTGTAAAAGCCGCTGAAAAACCCGTGAAATTCGATTTTCTCTATCCATTGGATAAATCGATCAAAGAGAAGATTGAGATCATCGCCCACGAAGCCTACGGCGCAGACGGCGTGGATTACACACCTGAAGCCGAAGCGCAGATCGCCGAATACACCCGCCTGGGCTTTGATAAGCTGCCCATCTGCATGGCAAAGACACACCTGTCCCTCAGCCATGATCCCAACCTCAAAGGTGTTCCCACCGGTTTCCGCCTCCCCATTCGTGAGGTACGCGCCTCCGTTGGCGCAGGGTTCCTCTATCCGCTCGTGGGCAAGATGAGCACCATGCCCGGTCTGCCCACTCGCCCTGCCTTCTTCGATGTCGATCTCGATTTCGAAACCGGTCGGGTCGTGGGTCTCTTCTAAAAGTCTTAACAGCAATGCAAAAGGAGCAGCCGGAAAAGCTGCTCCTTTTTGATTCCGCCAGAAAAGGGCGGCATATGATTCGCTTCGTCTTTTCTATATCAACCACCCAGGTAGGCTTCCCGCACCCGTGGATTTTCCAATAATTCCTTACCCGTGCCAGACAGGGTAATCTTGCCGGTTTCCAGCACGTACCCCCGATCAGCGATCGAAAGCGCCATCTGCGCATTTTGTTCCACCATCAGAATGCTCAAGCCGTTTTGATTGAACTCGCGAATCATATCAAATACTTGCTCCACCGCCACCGGTGAAAGCCCCATGGAAGGTTCGTCCAATAGCAGCAAACGCGGATGAGCCATCAATCCGCGCGCCATCGCCAGCATCTGCTGTTCGCCGCCTGAAAGCGTGCCGCCCAATTGCTTCCGGCGTTCTCCCAGGCGCGGAAAGCGCTGCATCATCTCATCCATGTCGCGCCGGATTTGATTACGGTCACTGCAAGAATACGCCCCAATCTCCAGGTTTTCCATCACGGTCATCTTGGGAAAGATTTTGCGTCCTTCAGGCACCTGGATGATATGCCGTTCAACAATGCTTTGTGGAGCTGCGGCGGTGATTTCATCCCCATCAAAATGGATATGCCCTTCGCGCGGCTGGTTCAACCCGGATATGGTGTTCAACGTGGAGGATTTCCCCGCCCCATTTGCGCCGATCAATGCCACCACTTCGCCTTCCTTCAATTCAAATGAAATGCCTTTTACTGCGTGTATGGCATTGTAGTAAACATGGATTTGATCAACGATTAACATGCTTCAACCTTTTCTTTCAGGTATTTTTCGCTCAATGCCGCCGCGCCAGGTCCCAGATAAGCTTCGATCACCTGCGGATTCGACTGAATCACTTCCGGCGTCCCCTCAGCGATTTTTGTTCCATAATCCAATACGCTGACCTGGTCCGATATATCCATCACTACCCGCATGTCGTGTTCAATCAGGATGATCGTGATTTCCAACTCATCACGGAGGCGTGCAATCAGCGCCTTCATTTCCTCCGTTTCCTGTGGGTTCATCCCGGCAGTGGGTTCATCCAGTAACAGCAAACGCGGTTCATTCGCCAGGGCACGAGCAATTTCCAGGCGGCGTTGTTCTCCATAGGGCAGGTTGCAAGCCAGAAGATCTCCCATACCGCTCATGCCAACAAATTTCAATAAACGGTGCGCGTGTTGCAAAGCATCGTGCTCTTCATTGGAATAGCGTTTCGTCCCCGCCACGGCTTCAATCCAGTTGGTTTTCAGATGCGGTTGTCTGCCAATCAGAATATTCTCCATCGCAGTCAGGTTGGTAAACAGGCGAATATTCTGGTATGTTCTCGAAATACCTAGTTTCGCGATCCGGTGGGTGGAAAGTCCCTGAATTGGGCGGCCTTCAAGCAGCACTTCACCGCTGTCGGGCACATAAAAACCAGAGATGCAGTTGAAAAGGGTGGTCTTCCCCGCCCCGTTCGGACCGATGATACTGGCAATTTCGCGGCGGTTGACCTTGAAATCGACGCCGTTAACCGCCATCAAACCACCAAACACCTTATAGATCTGTTTCGTTTCCAGTAAAATGTCCATGTCTCACTCCTCCATCGGTTGCAACTGCGAGGCATCACCTTCCAACCGCGGACGCCGCGCAGGCACCAGACCATCCGGGCGAATGATCATCATGATCACCAGCAATGCGCTGAACACCAGCAGACGATATGATGAAAGATCGCGCAGCACCTCAGGCAATCCTTTGAGAACGAACGCACCCAGAATCACGCCCGGGATGCTTCCCATGCCACCAACGATTACCATACAAAGCACATTGATCGAGACCATCATGATGTAATCTTCCGGTCCGGTGAACTGGTTACGAGAGGCAAACAACGCCCCACCCACACCTGCAAAAGCCGCGCCCAGCGCCAACGCCAACAATTTGTATTTGGTGGTATCCACCCCACTGGCGCGCGCCACGGTTTCATCTTCGCGGATGGACAGCCATGCGCGCCCAACACGAGAGTTTTGCAAACGATTGGCGACAAACAAACCCACAAATACGGCTGCCAGGAGTAAATAAGTGAAGTCCACATCGCTGTTGAACGGCTTCCCAAA
>JBDKTF010000587.1:0-1559 GCA_039680295.1 Anaerolineaceae bacterium | reverse complement strand
TCACTTTTCTCTGGGATGATTTTTCGCTGTATCGTTACATCTGGAAGCTGCCGGGGATGAAAAGCCTGCGCTCGGTCACGCGCGTCCAACTGGTGTTGATGTTTCCCCTCTCCGTTTATCTTGCGGCGGTGTTGAGCGCATTGGAAAAGCGCCCGTTCTTCCCCTTGCGTTGGGGAAACGCAGCGCTGATTTTTATCGCCGCCCTGCTGATCGGCGAGTCGGCGTTGTACACGCACAGCACCGTTTCGAAGGCAGAGACACAGGCGCGCCTGGCTGATCTGCGCGCCCAATTACCGGCGTCCGTGCCGGATGATCCGATTCTGGCGTTGGTCAGCAAAACCAGCGAACCGGCATATATGAGCGAACTGGATGCGATGCTGCTCGTGCAGGATCTGGGTTGGCAAACGATGAACGGTTACTCGGGGAACATCCCAACCGGGTTCCGCAATCCTGAAAGCTGCCGCCAACTTCCGACGCAGATTCAGAATTATATGAAATTCGCCGGGATCACTGACCCGGCGTATTATCTGAACCTGATCCGGCGGGTGGTGCCACTCGGTTTTACCGACTGCAATTCCGATTGGTGGGTTCAGGCGCCCTGAGCCGAGGGGGATGCGAGCGGCTTCATACGGGCGAAGATCGCCACCGCAGCCAGAAGGATAACCACAATGGGAATGAGGCTGTACCAGCCCGGCAATCCAAACCAGTTCTGTCCCATATTCCACGCGAATTTCCCGTCGAGCAGCACTTTCAGACAGTCTGAGTAGATGGTGGAATACTGGAAGAATTTGAGCTGATTGATCCGTACCATGTAGAATTCGTTGACGTTGATGGTGCTGGCAGCCACGATGCCCATTTGTACTGCTGAAATTGCTGTCAGTGCGGTCACCGCGGGGAAGGCTTTGCGGGGAACGAAGATCAAAGGCAGGCAAATGAACGGCAGCATGGGGACGAGCTGGCGCGCGCCAAAACTCCAGCCACCCCACCACATGAAATAACCGGAATTCATCAGCAGATACCCGCCGCATGCAATCACCGCCACGAGCAGTTCTGCCCAATAGCGTTTTTGACGCAGCATGAAGATCCCTCCCACCAGCGCCATAATCAACACCGGTGACTGCCAGAAGATTCCCTGCGCGGGATGCAGTGTTTCATAGAATAAAACGATGGGGTTCGGGCGCCCAACACCCATGAAGCCGTTTGACATGGCTTCCTTGAACCATGGGTTGACCAGGTACTGGTATCCACTGGCAAGAGGTTTGCCGTAAGCCAGCACGTTATAGCCCAGCATGACCAGAATGGGGAGCAAACCGCCCGCGAAAGGCGCCCACCAGGCTGCGGATGGCTTCAGTTGGCGGCGTTTCCACAGCACGTAGAAGTAATACACCACGAGTGGGAGCACCACCAACGCGGTGGTGCTGTCTGTCAAAAATGCCAATCCCAATAACAGACCCACCGCGAAGAGGTGAAATTTTCCCGGCATGACGGTATCCGGCAGCGTACGGATCTGAAAGATCAGGAAAAATCCTGCAAAGAGCAGGGATCCCGCCAGTTGGTGA
>JBDKTF010000207.1:0-5261 GCA_039680295.1 Anaerolineaceae bacterium | reverse complement strand
GCGCTTATGTTTTATCAGAATACACACCCTGGCTGAATTATGAAGGACAGGTCGAGCAAACCTGGAAACCGCTGGAAACCGAGTTAACGATGTTTGCACAAAAAAAAGAACTTGTCCGTTTTGCCACGCTGGCACCAAACGGACATAATACCCAACCCTGGAAGTTTGCCGTCCAGGATAATGCCATCGAAATCCATCCCGATTACAGCCGCGAATTGAAGGTCGTTGATCCCGATCATCGTGAATTATGGATTAGCCTCGGCTGTGCGTTGGAAAATCTGCTGGTCGCCGCCCGCTCCAGCGGATTTGCCGCCGAAGTCACCTACCCTGATGCGCAGGATTTCATCCGCATTGATCTGGCGCCAGACACTCCGCAAAACGATCCGTTGTTTGAGGCAATTCCCCTGCGCCAAAACACTCGCTCAGAATATGATGGTCTTTCGATTAAAACAGCAGATCTTGACCAGGTGCAATCCCTGCCGCTTGAGTCAGGTGTATCGTTGCGTTTCTTCACAAATCCCGATCAGATCGAAACGCTGCTGGAATACGTCAATCAGGGAAACTTGAATCAATATGCCGATCAGGCGTTTCTGGATGAATTGATCTATTGGTTGCGCTTCAACAAAAAGGAAGCGCTGTCTACCATGACGGGTCTGTATTCCCGCTGTTCGGGCAACCCGGAAGTGCCGCGCTGGCTGGGGCAGATGTTCGTCGCCGGGACAAAACCACAGCAGCAGGCGGATGCGGACGCCAAAAAGCTGCGCAGTTCTCCAGCCGCTGTCGTGGTCGCTTCAGAAACAGATGATAAAACTGGATGGGTGCGCACGGGTCAGGTCTATGAACGGCTGGCACTCAAAACGACTTCACTTAATATCAAGTCGGCTTTTCTGAACCAACCCATTGAAGATAAAGAAATCCGCTCGCAATTCCAGAGCGCAATCGAGTTGGGCGCAAGCATGCCGCAGTTGCTGGTCCGTTTGGGTTACGCCGAATTAATGCCGCGCTCGCTGCGTCGTCCGGTCGAACAAGTCTTGATGTAATCTTCGCGAAAGCGGATCAAGAATCTCGTTCGGCGACTGTCTCCTAAAAAGCAGGTGTCCGACAGATCACGAATGACACGGCGCCTTCCAGAAATGGAGGGCGCCTTTTGTATTGTATCAAGTTTGGAAGTTCGTATAATTTGATATGCGAACAAGAAACCCTCGTATAGTGAAACCCACATTCGAACTGAAACTCACTCTCGAATATTGTCCACACCGCCCGTGTATACCCACCGGTCTTATCCCATGAAAACGCACCTGCGCATACGAAATGTCATCATGGTTCTCGTTGGAATCATCGCCCTGCTCAGCAAGAGCTGGTTCCGCGGCTCTCTCGGCAGTCTTGCCCATGCCTACCTCGGAAATGTAGCCGCTTCGTTTGCGGTCTTCTTTGTGATCGCGATTGCGGCAGCCCCCCGGCTGCACCGCATCTGGATCGCCGCGATCGCCCTGGTCATTGTCGAAGCCTTCGAGCTGACAAATGGTTTCGGCGTGATGACCAATGTTTACGATCCGTTCGACTATATGGCGAACGCTCTGGGTGTTGCCCTGGCATGTTGTGTCGATTTTCTATCCGCCCGCGCCGTGCATGCCGGCACTCCAGGGCGTTGACCGGCGGAATGCTGCCCAACGCCGCCTCCACCAGACGCGCACTCCGCTCGCGCTGCTGAGCCGATCCGTCAGGCGCTTATGGATGAAGCGATATCCACCTCGCAAGGAGAACAAAATGAATCTGGGTGCGACTTTGTATGTTAAAAACAGTGTCGAAGCAGTGGAATTCTATCGCGACACCTTTGGAATGACATTGGGCTACAATGCGAAGAATGGTGACGGTTCATTCCTTCACGCAGAACTCCTTAAAGGAGGGGAATCAATTTTCGCCGTGAGCGAAAACAACGATGAGGAAATCGCTCGATCGATGTTGGCGTCGATGCGACCTACCATGAGCTACGGTATCAATCTCGACAACGACGCTGAACTCAATCATGCTTATAAAATTCTGGTCGAGGGCGGGCACATTTTGCGGGAACTGGGTTCGCTTCCTTGGAGCCCATCTTCCGCTGATATTGTAGATAAGTATGGGGTTTGTTGGTATATCTATGTTTCACAACATCGACCAGACTGATGATGATCTTAAATTGACACGCTCCCATTTCCTTTACGGACCGATTCGCGATGCGGTAAGATAATGGGCAGGGCGCACCGGATCATGAATGATGAAGCGCTCTCCTGAACGGAGGGCGCTTTTTTGTTGCATCCGTTGATCAGACGGGCAGCAATCACCGCAGTAAAAATGGCAAATAGATCATGATGGGTGTCACCTCAATGCTCCGGCTGACTTCTGTACGATTGCCCGCCATATCCTCCGCTTGAACCGTCAGGGTATATGTGCCTGGTGGCAGCTCGAGAAGATGGATGGTCTGACCATCCACCACTGGCTGACCATTAAATTGAGCCGTCAGCGTATTCAAACCAGAAACTGCATCCGATCCGCTGAAATGGACGGTGAGGCTCTCTGCCCTTGTATAACGATCTTTATCGATGGATACATTCGCCACGGGCGGTGTCCGGTCAATCTTAAGTGTCAGATCATGAGTCGTTTCAAAATTTCCCGCCGCATCGGAAGAGGCATACATCATCTGAAAACTACCTTCCTCGATGATCGTAAATGGACTGTCATATTCCAGAGTCGCCCCGTTATTGATACTGTAGAAGGTTGATAACGGACCGGTTTCAATGTGTCCAGGCATGCCATCGAAGTTATCGCCTGCTTCGAATTCCACGATTACCGGTTGGCGGTACCAATCATTGTTGCCAGTGGGGCTTGAGGGGGTCAGGGTCATTGTTGTAACGGGTGAATAGGTGCTCATCCAATCCCAGGTTTGCGCCCACGCCACGGCAGTGCGCTGAGCGAGGTCATTCAAACCACCGGGAGCATAATGCTGATACGCCTGAAAGCCATTGAGAGTGCCGTAAAGCCATGTATGGTTTAAGTACCGGGCGACCAAATAGTAGTCTATGGATGCACCTTCTTGGGCAGTATATGCAGATGGAATTCCCAACCCGGTTCCATCCCTTAACCATTCCCAGGGCACAGAGTTGCCCATCGTATTGTACGTGTCTACGATTTCGCTATAAGGATATGACCAGTTTGTTGGATGCCCGTGACCACCCAGGTCAACAATGGTGAAAGCATTCACGGCGAGATCAACGGTCTCGTGAGTATCGTTCGAGTCAATTCGAATATCCTCTGCCATAACACCACTGTCAAAGGTTTCATCCTGAACATTATGACCAATCACGCCAAGTAAAAACGCGATCGTTTGTTCGTTTTCTACTGTCCGTGATTGACTCTGAACGATTGATACCAGTTTTTGCTCCAGTACCTGCTGGAAAGAGGGGGAAGTCTGGATATGTCCGTGCGCCAGCTCGCCAGCGTTCAAGCAAACCTGCCCGCATCCCGGGATGGTTAAATTGCCCGCCATGCCCCAGTCAGGAAATAACTCACCCGCCTCAACATAGTTGGAATAAGTCTCGACAATCCGGAGAAGATCTGGATAATTTTGCGCGTAGAAGGGTTGATGCAGAATATTGGTCGCGTATTGCGCGACGTAGGCGTGTGTATGAAAACCACACGCCTTCGCCTGCCCGGGCATCGCGCAGGCGATAAAGACGACCATGAGTACGCATAATACCCGTCGGAAGGCTTTAGATTCCCGGCGCCGCCAATGAAGATTGGTTTTCATCGCAGAACCTCCTTAGTACGATTCATCTGTATCCGTAGCATATGATAGAATCTCAATCATGCGCGCTGCCTCGGCAAGAGGGCTGGCGGGGTTGGGGTAGGAATGTATGGTCAATTGGCAGGTAACCGGGTCTATGCTGAGGATCAGGCGATTGGGCAGGGTGTGAATCTCAATCAGACGTCCGAATTGTTCAGGGGTGATCTGCGCGGCATCCACGACGATTACTTTCGATGGATCTTCATCTTGCAAAGAAACTGCTTCAAAAGTATGCTGTTCCACCACGCGCAGCCACGGTGAGGCTCGCAGACAAACGGCTAACCTCCAGAGAAAATCGGATTTGCCAAACACGAGAATCTGTCTTGGGGTATCCATCTTGACGCCTGTTCCAGGATCGGTACAAAAGCATTCTAGGATATCTGGCACTCGTGTTGTAAGTAATGGATGTCAATAAAAGGTATAGTGTTGGTATAGTCCGGGTATTTTTTACTTAATCGGGCGAGACGTGCTTCGTTTGATTATTTTGAATATATCGGATCGCCTCGCGCCGGCTGCTCAAATGCAGGCGCGCCAGGATCTCCCCCATGTGATATTTCACGGTTACCTCAGCCAACCCCAGTTGCAGGGCAACCTCTTTGTACCTTTTCCCCTGTGCCACCATTCGCAAAATTTCCATCTGCCGGTCGGTCAGCAAATCGGATGCTGCGGCGGCGCCGGACTCTTTCTGCGCGCGCTCTGAGTGGGTGAATGGAAGTTGGGTCGGCGGTGCTTTGCAGCGCGTGAATGCCTCCAGCATTTTGCTCGCCAGGCTCGGCGAAATCGAAATTTCACCCCGCAGTAATTCCTCCAACAGCGTGGTAAGCTCGGCTGCGTCCAGGCTCTTCAGCAGATAACCCGATGCTCCGCTGCGAAGCGCGTCGAAGAGATGCTGCTCCTCGTCGGAAACCGTCAACATCACCACCTTTATGTCGGGGATCTCGGCTTTGATGCGCCGTGTCGCTTCCAAACCGTCACAGCGCGGCATCTCGATATCCATCAGAATCACGTCTGGATGAAGCGCCCGCGCCTTTTCCTGTGCCTCCAGCCCATTCCGGGCGGTGCCCACCACCTGCATTTTGTGACCTGTGATCAGGTTGGTCATTCCTTCCAGGAACAGCGGATGATCGTCCACGAGCAGAATGCGCTTTCTGTCCATTGATTCGGTTCCAGGCATGCGCGGCAGTTTCGCAATTACAGACGTACCCGACCCGGGAACAGACACAATCTCCAATGAACCTCCCACCTGTTCCACGCGTTCACGCATGATCCCCAATCCGAAGTGCGCGCTTTGATTCTGTTGGCTAAAACCGATTCCTTGATCCGCGATGACCGCCTGAACACTGCTTTCAGTATACGTGATCGTAACCCCGGCTTCCTTCTGCCCCGAATGAGCGCGCGCGTTGCTGAGGGCTTCTCGGATCACGTACAACAATTGATT
>JBDKTF010000257.1:0-1693 GCA_039680295.1 Anaerolineaceae bacterium | reverse complement strand
AAGCCGAATTCTCGCGGCAGCACATCGATGGGAGCGGTGCGGTTGGCGGCAAAGTAATCCAACCAGAACACCGATGCCGGAAAACCGGGAAATGTATCTTCGAGGTACACGGTCAGTGCGCGCAAATACGGTGGTGAAATGGGCATAAACCAGCGGTGAGAGTCGGTGGCGCTCATCACCGCTTCCACCGTCTGACGCAGGTTCAGATATTCCGGTCCGCCCACGCTGTAAGTCTGATTGCGGGTGCCATCGTCATCCAGCGCCCAGGTCAGGCAGGTCACCAGGTCTTCCACCCAAATGGGATGGATCAGGTTTTTCCCGTCTCCGGGGAGGATGAAAAAGAGTGGGAAGGACGCCAGCAGGGTCGCAATGCCGGTGGAAAAATGATCGCCTGCGCCAAAGACCAGCCCGGTGCGCAGAATGGTGGTATCCACCCCGCTGTCGCGCAGGTAAGCTTCGGCAATGGCTTTCGCCTTGAACACCGGAAACGCGGATGCACGGTCTGCGCCCAGATGAGATAAAAAGAAAAGCCGGTCCACCCCGGCATCACGGGCGGCTTTTGCCACCACCTGCGCGCCTTCGATATCCACCGCCATCAAATCCGCCGAAGATCCGCGCGATTCGACCCCTGCCAGATGATAGACGGTTTTGATGCCTTTCATGGCGGCGCGCAATCCCCGCTCGTCACGCAAGCCGCTTACCGCCACTTCCACCGGCACACCCCACGGCAGCCGCGGCGATTCACTCGAAGGGCGAATCAATGTTCGCACTTCCTCACCGCGCTGCACCAACTGACGGATTAATACCTGCCCAATAAAACCGGTTCCACCGGTCACCAGAATCATACCCGGAATTATAGCAGAGAAAACCACCCTGAGAGGTACGGGGGAGATTCATTGAATCTCTGGAGAACCATCCGCCAATTCCGCCCTCTGGCATGTATCTTGCTCCAATACCGTCAGAACGACCTCCACGCATCTCTGAGGATCCAACGACTTATGGAATCAACTCCTACTCCTTTGAACAATACCCGTTTGGGTTTCCATTACTTTCCCGACACGCTGCATTACCGTGAAAGCGATCTGCACACCTGGCTGCCCGAGCTCAAGGCATTGGGCGCCTCCTGGTTGGTTTGTCAGGCGCCTGCGGATCGCGCCATCCCCGAACCGTTCTTAACTGGATTGATCCAGGCTGGCATCGAGCCGGTCCTGCACCTCAATTTATCGCTCAGCGCTCCCGCCGACTTTGATTTCCTGCGGCTGCTCTTTGAAACCTACGCTCGCTGGGATATTCATTACATTATTTTGTTCGATCGTCCCAACGAGCGCACCAGTTGGGCGCCGTCTGACTGGTCGCAGGAAGATCTGGTCGAAAGGTTTTTAGACCGCTATATTCCTCTGGCAAATCTGGCGCTGCATGAAGGTCTGCTGGCGGTCTTTCCTCCCCTCGAACCGGGAGGCAGTTATTGGGATACCTCCTTCCTGCGCACGACGCTGCAGTCATTGGAACGCCGCGGGCAGAAGGAAATCCTCGATCACATCGTCCTGTCTGCGTATGCCTGGAATTGCGACCATCCGCTGCACTGGGGCGCCGGCGGACCGGAACGCTGGGCAGGGGCGCATCCCTATTACACCCCCGAAGGCGAAGAGGATCAGTGCGGCTTTTACGTCTTCGACTGGTACCGTGCCATCAG
>JBDKTF010000221.1:0-3812 GCA_039680295.1 Anaerolineaceae bacterium | reverse complement strand
TGCGATATCGATGCCGCGTGTGCCGGCATATACAGCATCGGTTGAACCAAAGAAGCGGTGGGTCTGTAAGACCAGCTTGCCACCCAACCGGTGCTTGTCATCAATCAAGAGGACATGAATACCCAGTTTCCCCAATTCAATGGCTGCTGAGAGCCCGGCAGGTCCGCCGCCAATGATCAAAACCGGAACCTGCATTTCTTGAGGGGAATGCACAGCAGATGTTTCTGTCACCAATGGCAATTCGGGAAGCCCATTGGCTTCTGCTGCTTTCATGCCAGGTCGAACCAGTTCCATGCAAGATTTTACCGGCTTGCCATCGGCGATAACCATACATTGGGCACATTGTCCGTTTGCGCAGAATATGCCCTGGGGAGCGCCGTCTTTGTGGTGGTGTCCAAAAACCCGAATGCCGTTGGCAAACAGCGCAGCGGCAATCGTCTCACCTTCTTTGACGGTGAGTTTTTGGTTGTTCCAATAGAATTCAATTTCTTTCGATTGAGTGATGGGAAGAATAGGGTGTTTTGTGATCCGATAACCGGACATATTCCGTTCCTTCTGCAGCGATCGGTTATAGAATTGGGGATGCGGTACATCCCTCTGGCTTACAAAAAGGGAATCACGTCGAATTGATTGTACCAAACAACTAAACCGATCCTTGCCATTTAAGATAATATCCACCCTGAAATGATTACTTTCAACCATGATAAAATGGTGTATCGCACGAGTTTTGGAAAGGAGGGATTGATGAAACGAATCGCTGTGTTGACCAGTGGTGGTGATGCGCCGGGAATGAATGCTGCCATCCGTGCCGTTACCCGGACAGCCATATCAAAAGGTATGGAGGTTTATGGGGTTCGCCAGGGATATCTGGGCTTGATCTCAGGCAATTTTATGCCCCTGGGTACGCGCGATGTCGGCGGAATCATTCAACGTGGTGGAACCATCCTGGGGAGTGCGCGCTGCCTGGAATTCAAAACGGAAGAAGGACAATTGAAAGCCATCCGCGCCATGAATCAGGCGGCTATTGATGGCGTGATCGTCATCGGTGGAAACGGCTCGCAAACTGGTTCGGCAGCGTTAAGCCGGTTGGGTTTTCCTGTGGTCGGGGTGGCATCCACCATTGATAACGATCTCTATGGGTCAGAAATTACCATCGGGGTGGATACTGCGTTGAATATCGCTCTGGAAGCCATCGATCGGTTGAAAGTCACTGCTTCATCGCATCAACGGGCATTTATGATTGAGGTAATGGGGCGCGACTGCGGTTATATCGCGCTTATGTCGGGTATTGCGGGCGGCGCCGAAATGATCCTTGTTCCCGAAGTGGAAACCACCCCTGAAGAGGTGGCACAAACCCTGCGGGAAGCCTATGAAAAAGGCAAACCTCATGCGATTGTGGTCGTTGCGGAGGGCGCAAAATATGATGCTTCAGCCCTGGAAGCCTACTTTAAAGAGCACCGTGAACGTCTGGGATTTGATTTGCGTGCCACAATACTTGGGCATGTGCAGCGAGGTGGCGCTCCCAGCGCCTTTGACCGGATTCTCGCCACCCGCCTGGGCGCAGAAGCCGTTTTGCAGCTGATATCTGGAAACAAAGGGGTGCTTGTGGGTCTGCTCAAGAATGAAATCAAGCCAACCCCACTGGAAGAGGTCATTGCCAATAAAAAACCGTTGGACCCCAAATTAATTGAACTCGCAAAATTAATGGACTGAATTGGAGCTTTGAAACACACTTATGAATCACGCAGGCATCATCGCAGAATCTTTGCATATCCGCGAACAACAGGCGCAAGCCACCATTGGATTGCTGGATGAAGGCAACACTTTACCGTTTATTGCCCGGTACCGCAAGGAAGTCACCGGTGGGTTGGATGAAGAACAGATCCGATCTTTAATGGATCAATTGGAAACACTGCGTTCGACTGATGAGCGCAGAGAATCCATCCTAAAATCCATTGATGAGCAGGGAAAATTGACCCCCGAACTGAAAGAACAAATCCTTCTAGCCGGTACCAAGACTGAATTGGAAGATCTTTACCAGCCCTATAAGCCAAAACGGCGTACACGGGCGGGGATTGCGCGAGAAAAAGGTTTGCAGGGTCTGGCAGATTTGATTCTGGCGCAAGCATTGACCCGGCAAACGCTCGAACAGACCGTTCAACCCTTCCTTGGAGAAGCTGTTCCCAGCGTGGAAGAGGCACTGGCAGGGGCGCGTGACATTGTCGCTGAAACAATCAGCGACCATGCAGAAGTGCGGCGGGTGACACGTGAAAAAGCCATGGCGTGGGGAATCATCCAATCCGAACAGATAATTGGTTCCGAAGATCCCCGGCATGTCTACGAGCTGTACTATGCCTTTGAGCTACGGGCTGACGCGCTGCGCCCCCATCAGATATTGGCGCTCAACCGCGGCGAAGAAGAGAAAGTGCTGCGGGTGAGCCTTTCAGTTTCCGAACGCGATTGGCGCACTGGAATCGCCGCCGCATTTCATTCAGATCGGCGCTCCATCTTTGCTGAACAAATGGAACTGGCTATGACAGATGCAGCCGAACGCTTGTTGCTGCCGGCGATCGAACGGGATGTACGCCGAACATTGACCGAAAAAGCGGAAAGTCATGCGATCCATGTGTTTGGCGAAAATCTGCGCGCTCTGCTGCTTCAACCCCCACTGGATGGGCAAACCGTGTTGGGATTGGATCCTGGTTTCCGCACCGGCTGTAAGGTGGCAGTGGTGGACCCCACCGGCAAAATCCTTTCAACCGGGGCGATTTATCCTCACGAGCCGCAGAAAAAATGGACAGAATCACTTGCCATATTAAAAAACCTGATTGAAAAACACCGCATCACACTGATTTCAATCGGCAATGGAACGGCATCGCGCGAGACTGAACAACTGGCAGCTGAGTTGATCCGACAATGCCCCCAGGTGCGTTATGTGATCACCAACGAGGCTGGCGCCAGCGTATACAGCGCAAGTCCATTGGCTCGGCAGGAAATGCCCGACCTGGACGTCAGCGTGCGCGGGGCGGTATCCATTGCCCGGCGGATACAGGACCCTCTGGCAGAACTGGTGAAGATCGATCCCCAATCGATTGGCGTGGGGATGTATCAGCACGATGTGGATCAGACAGAACTGGCTCAGGCATTGAACGGTGTGGTGGAAAGTGTGGTCAACCGCGTGGGAGTGGATGTCAATACTGCCTCTCCGGCATTGCTGACCCATGTGGCAGGGATTGGTCCGGCAGTGGCGGAGAACATCGTCCGTTATCGCGATGAAAATGGCATGTTTACCAATCGCGCGCAAATAAAAAAGGTGTCCAAGTTGGGACCCAAGGCATTTGAACAGTCCGCTGGTTTTCTACGCATCCGTGAGGGGAGCAATCCATTGGACGCCAGCGCCATTCATCCTGAAAGTTACGCTGTGGCGGAAGCGGTTTTGAAACGCGCCGGGATCAAGCCGCAAACCCGGCTGGAAGATCGTCATGCTCCGCTGGAGGCTTTGAAAATCTCAATGCCCCTATCCAAACTGGCAAAGGAACTTGGATCCGGCGAGCCCACGTTGGTGGATATTTTTGAACAGTTGATTCGTCCTGGGCGCGACCCGCGGGAAGATTTGCCGACGCCTGTCCTGCGCAGTGACGTTCTCTCGATGAGCGATCTGGTTCCTGGCATGATTTTGAAGGGTACTGTGAGGAATGTTGTGGATTTTGGCGCATTTGTGGATATCGGCGTCAAGCAGGATGGATTGCTGCACCGCAGTCAGCTTCAACCGGGGCAGGTGTTGAAAGTCGGCGACATCATCCCGGTAGAAA
>JBDKTF010000153.1:0-6783 GCA_039680295.1 Anaerolineaceae bacterium | reverse complement strand
AGCAGGTCTTCCAGCCACCAGTGATTCTGGTGGTAAGAAAAGCGCAGATGGCGGGCAGAGACGACTTCATCGCTCAACACGCAGTCGCAGGTATCATCGCGCCCAAGCACCACTTCGGGAACGGTATAGGTTTGCATCACCGCGGTATCTTCCACCTGAATGGTGAGATTGAGCGGCGGAATTTTCCGCCCGCTGATGGCGACGGCTTCTTCACGCAGCTCGCGCCACAGGGTATAGATGGTCCAACCCAGGAAGGCATACAGCAGGGCGGCGAGCAGAATGCGCAGAATGAGGACGAGAATGGCACTCATGAATCGGAATCCGTCTCTTTCGGGAGCTGATGCGGCAGGGGAACCACGGGCGTCGCGCCGGTACTGTCTTCCGCTGGCGCGGGGACGTCTTGCCCGTAGATGAGGGTAATGCCTGCCAGTGAGATGACGTCGCCCGGTTTGAGTGCGGTTTGAGAAATGCGCTGTCCGTTGACGAAGGTTCCGCCGGTGGCGTTGAGATCAAAGAGATAATAAACCCCGCGAACAGCGCGCAACTGGGCATGGCTGCGCGAAACCCGCGGATCGCTCAAGACAATGTGGTTTTCCAGACGGCGCCCGATATTCACCACTGCCTGACGGAGCGGATAATTCTGGCTGCCGTCAATGATCAGAAAGGCATTGGGCGGTATAACCAGCTCTGTCGGGGTGTCACGATGCGCAGGCGCCACTTCCACCGCCGCGGTTTCAGCGATCTTCTCGGGAGGCTGCCCACCGACAGACACGCGCGTTTCATCGGAATTCAATTTCAGGTCGGCTGCCAGATAAAGAGCGGGCTGGACGGTAAAGTGAACGCCGTTTTCAACGCCAGCCTGATAAAGCGCTTTTGCCAACCGTTCCAGGTATCCGGGATTTTTTTGCCAGAAATGCAACCTGGAAGGGTGCATATGAATTAGGTAATTGACCGGCGCGGTGGGAATGCCGCTGGGTGTGGTGATCAGATTGGCTTGCATGGCTTCCACCAGTTGATGCGCCAATAAATTTTCGGTATTCCCCCAGGGTAAAAGGGATGCCAGGTCGCCTTCTATGAACGCCTGCAGGGCGGTTTCGATTTGTTCAAGCTTTGTTTTCATGCATCCATCCTCATTTCGAGGCTGGAATCATTATACCAGATGAGAGAAATCGTCAATACCCGTCAGGACTCGACAGCAGCGGCGATGGATGCAAAACGGGCGCGCGTCAATTTGACGAGCGCATCCACGGGAAGGCGAATGTTCAGACCCCGCTGCCCGCCGGAGATGTGAATTTCTTTGTGCTGCTGCGCGGAATCATCCAGCAACACGGTGAACCCTTTGTTGATCAAAGCCAACGGCGATATTCCGCCCGCTTGAAGACCGGTGATTTGCTCTGCCTCGCGCTCTGTGGGAAGGTGCACTTTCTTTTCATCCAGGGCGCGCGCCAGGGCTTTCAGGTCCACTTCCGCCGGACCCGGCACCACTGCCAGCACCGGCTTTTTGGGTTTCTCACGCAAAATCACAATGGTCTTATAAACGATTTCTGGCGGCACGTTGAGCAGACGGGCGCTTTCCAATGCGCCCAGCTTCTCGGCGGGCAGTTCAAACGCCTGATAGGGCACTTTGTTGGCATCCAACATGCGGGTGACATTATTGGCGGGCATGGAATTATTCCTCCAGATAAATGGGATTGCTGAAGATCCATCCACGGCGGCGCCCCCACACATTTAAATAGACTTCCACGCGATACACACCAGGCTGGGTGGTGATTAATGTGCATACCTCGCGGTTGTGCCATTGTTTGATGATCTGTCCATCCCGCAACAACTGGCAGTCGGCGTGGTGCGGCAGCCGAATTTGCAGCGTGACGCCTTCGTTCACCGGCAGACTCTCGCCCATCTGCGCAGAGGCATCCTTGCCCTGAGCCGTAAAGCGAAAGCCGCATGTGGAAGCGGGCAGGTCGTAGCCAATAAAAACATGCCCCTGACGCAGCGCATCCAGCACGGCGCGAGTGTCGGCATCTTCGTCTCCGCTGAGCGGTTCGGGCAGAAGCAGGTGGGTGTTTACGGCGCGGTAATGATAGGTGTAGGGAAACACCGTGCGCCGAATGGGTCCCAGATGTTTCTGCAGGGCGTGCGCGTCGGAGCCTCCGACGGCGACCACATGCCTTTTCCCTGCCAGAAGACTGTCCCACAATTGCAGAGTCTGGGGGAGCGGTCCGTGCGCCAGCAGGTGAGGCAGGAAGGCGTAAATACCAGCCTGCAGGGTGCTGTGCGCGACGAATTTCAACTCGCTGAAACCATTCCAGAGTTCGATGCCGGTATATCCCTGCACCGACCAATCCACCCAGGAGATGTCGGGTTCGCCCACAGCGCGGAATTCTGGATCTATGGGGTGGGCGATGAACGCCAATCCCCCTGCGGTGCGCACCTGATCGATCAGATTCTGCGGGTTGGGCGCGTATTCCGCCAGCTCGCGGTTGGCGCCGATGACCAATAAATGATTTTTCTGCGGTTGGCGCGCCTGGTCGTGCACCTCTTCGCCGACGATCAAAAGAACCCGTTTGCCGTTCTCGGTGTAATACCCCTTTTTGCCCTGAACCCAGACGTTGTGATCGGTGACGATGAGCGCGTCGACGCCGGTTTGCATGGCAGCGCGCGCCAGGTCGGCATGACTGCCTGACCCGTCAGAAAAACTTGTGTGCATGTGAAGGTTGACTGTGATTTCTTCCATCTTGGTGTTTGGATTGACGATTTCTGGATTTGGAAGGTATAATGCAAGCTGCTTTTCAAACTCAGGAGGTTACGCGTGAGCAACTACTTAGATATCGCTTTGATTATAGTCTCAATCGCCCTGATCGCGAGTGTGATCTTTCAGAGTAAAGGTGTGGGACTTGGCGGTTTGACCGGCGCCGATTCCAGCACTGTCTTCACTGCCCGCCGCGGCATTGAAAAGACAATATTCTGGATCACGATCATCTTGAGCGGATTGTTTTTCGTTCTGACCATTGTCACAGTTTTGGTGACGAAATAAATTCTACCGGGTGACTATCAACGGTCATTTCAAAACACGAAAAAGGAACTCGAAGGGCGACTCTTTTGAACGTGGAGGGGACGCCCTTTTTGGCATTTCAAATAAATTATGAAGAAACTGCGTTGGCAACTTGTCATCATTCTCGTAACCGCTCTGATTGCGGGGATTTTACTTGTCTCGCAGCAACCGGCATCGCAGCCTGCATCCTCAAAGCCGACCAAAGGCGGAACCTATACCGAAGCATTGGTTGGTTCGTTGATGCGGCTCAATCCGGTGCTGGCGTATCACAATACCGCGGATCAGGACGTCAACCGGCTGCTCTACAGCGGACTGGTGCGTTTTGATTCGAATGGGAATCCGCAAGCCGATCTGGCGGAATCATGGGGCTATTCGAAGGATGGCACCATCTACAACTTCTCTCTGCGCTCAGACGCCAAATGGCACGATGGTCAGCCGGTGACGGCGGACGATGTGGCGTTTACCGTTGAGTTGATGCGCAGCGATAACCCGTATGTGCCAGAAGATTTGCGCAATTTCTGGAAGGAAGTGGAAGTTGTCGTTCTGGACAAAACAACGCTGCAGTTCAAACTGCCAGAAGCCTTTGCCCCCTTCCTCGATTATGTGACGTTTGGCGTTTTGCCGAAGCACCTGCTGTCTTCCGTCAGCATGGATCAAATGCCAGACAACAGTTTCAATCTCGACCCGGTTGGAAGCGGTCCATTCAAACTGGACTATCTGATCGTAGAGGATGGGCAGATCAAGGGTGTGGTTCTGACGGCATTCGAAGACTACTACGGCAGCAAACCGTATATTCAGCAGGTCGTTTTCCGCTATTACCCCGATTCCAATGCCGCCATGCAGGCTTACCGCGACGGTGAGGTGATGGGGATCAGCCAGGTCAGCGGTGATTCGCTGATGGCGGCGCTGGCGGAACCGGGTTTGTCACTCTACACCGGGCGTCTGCCGCAGCTTTCGATGGTGCTTTTTAATCTCAACAATTCGGATGTGGCGTTCTTCCAGGATGCCAACCTGCGTCTGGGTCTGCTGCAGGGATTGAACCGGCAATGGATGATCGATCATGTTCTGAATGGACAGGCAGTTCTGGCAGACGGTCCGATCATGCCTGATACCTGGGCGTATTTCACAGAGCTGGAGCGCGTGGCGTTTGACCGCGACACGGCTGCCCAGACGTTGAAAAACGCCGGTTATTCTGTCCCCGCAGATGCCACCGACGGCATTCTGCAAAAAGATGGAAAAGCGTTGAGCTTCCAACTGATGTACCCGGATGATGAGACGCACGCCGCGCTGGCGCAGGCGATTGCTTCGGATTGGGAAAAGCTGGGCGTAAAAGTGGAACTGGCGGCTACCCCGTATGATACGCTGGTGAACGATTCACTGGCGAACCGCACCTATCAGGCGGCGCTGGTGGATCTGAACCTGTCGGGCTCGCCTGATCCGGATCCTTATCCCTTCTGGGATATGGCGCAGGCAACCGGCGGTCAAAATTACAGCCAGTGGGATTCGCGCAATGCCAGTGAGTATCTGGAACAGGCGCGGGTGACGGTGGATCAGGGCGAACGGGCACGTTTGTATCGCAACTTCCAGGTGATTTTCCAGAAGGAAATGCCGGCGCTGCCTTTGTTCTACCCGGTGTATAACTACGCCGTCAGCAGCCAAATTCAGGGTGTTCAAATGGGACCCCTGTTCTCGCCCAGCGACCGGTTTGCGAACGTGACCGACTGGTTTGTCAATGCCGGTCGGGGTGGGAATGAGGCGCAGGCGGAACCCACCAATCCATAAACGATTTACGAACGAAAGGCTCTTCATGTCCCCTGTCGATCAAGACCTCCTCTATCTGCAATCCAGTCTGCCCTACCTTGAGGATTTCCTGATTGGCAGGGACATTTTTGTTCATCTGGAGGTTCCCCAGACCGTGCATGGAGCGTTGATTCCCTCCCGGCTTTCACTGGGCGGGGTTCTTCTGGCGCGCGCCCGGTTGGCGGCAGTGCAGCCCCTGACTTTCACCAACCTGGACGCACAGTTGACGATGCTGCGCAGCCGTTGGCGGGCAAATTGGGAAACGAAAGCGGCGCAGGAGCTGCCCGAACGGGTGCGGTTATGGTCCAATGCGCTGGGAGAGATGGGTTCTGATCCAGAGACAGCCCGGCGGGCTTATCCCCGTGAGGTGCGGTTGCGCGTGATGATTCAACTGCTGGAAGACGAACTCCCTGCGGTTTCGCAGTCAATTCGGGCGGAAGTGGATGCCATGGATTCAACCCTGCGGGCGGTTTTCCATCCGGGGGAATTTTGCTGGGATGCGGATATGGCGACTGGCTTCCAGAAAGGGAAGTACTGGTTTCTTTTTGGCGGGCTGGCATAGCCGGTTTTTGGATGGCTGGAGGGAAGCATGTCTGAGTTTTTTACGCGCAAAGGGGATGATGGGTACACCATGATTCTGGGTGCGGGACGGGTTCCCAAATACGATCCACGGCTGATGACAACCGGCGCCATCGATGAAGCCAATGCTGCGTTGGGATTGGCACGGGCACTTTCAGTTGCGCCACAAACGGCGGCGATTGTGACGCAAGTGCAGCGGCATCTGTACGCGTTGATGTCAGAAGTGGCAGCAGACCTGGAAACCGCGCCGCGCTTTCGCCAGATCGGCGCAGAACAGGTTGCGCAGGTGGAAGCGTGGACGGGGCAGGTGAGCGGAATGGTGGAACTGCAGCACGAGTTCATTCTCCCCGGAGACACCGTTGCAGGGGCTGCCATGGATGTGGCGCGCACCGTGGTGCGCCGGGCGGAGCGTGAGCTGGCGGCGTTGATTCACAAAGGTGAGGTGGAAAACGTTGAATTGCTGCGCTATCTGAACCGGTTGTCATCCCTGTGCTTTGCTCTGGAAATTCTGGAAAACGCAGCGGGCGGTCAAGTCAGATCAACTCTTGCCAAAGGAGATTAATTTTCGATCATGATTGGTACGTGGATCAATGTTGGAACGGTTTTAATTGGAGGGGTTCTGGGGGTTTTGCTGGGTTCGCGTATTCCTGAAAAACTGCGTCATACCGTGGTTTCCGGGCTGGGTCTGTTTACGCTGGCACTGGGCTTGCAGATGTTTCTCAAGACGGAGAACGCGCTAATCGTTTTGGGAGCAGTTTTGTTGGGCGTGCTGACGGGCGAATTGCTGCACATCGAGGATGGTTTGCAAAACCTGGGCGTCTGGTTGGAACGAAAGGTCTTAAAAGATCGAGCGGAAGGCGGCGGAGGACGATTTATCCGCGGATTCTTAACGGCATCGCTGTTGTTTTGCGTCGGACCAATGGCAATTTTGGGTTCCATTCAGGACGGAATGACCGGCGATTACAATTTGCTGGCGGTAAAGTCTGTGATGGATGGATTTTCTGCATTGGCGTTTGCTTCATCGCTCGGCGTGGGGGTGCTGTTTTCTGCGCTGTCTGTTCTGCTGTACCAGGGCGGGTTAACGCTGCTGGCAGCCCAGGCGCAGGCGGCAATTTCCACGACGATGATGGCGGAAATGACCGCGGCGGGCGGCGTGATCATGATTGGGCTTGCCATCAGCAGTCTGCTGGAGATCAAGAAAATCCGGGTAGCCAATTTCGTGCCTGCACTGGTCTACGCGCCGCTGCTGGTGTGGATCGTGAGCCTGTTCTCGTAAAAATTAAAGGGATTGATTTTCAGGATGTAAGTGGGTGAGCACATAGATCTGCCCATGCCATGCCTGAAATAAAAGA
>JBDKTF010000507.1:0-2090 GCA_039680295.1 Anaerolineaceae bacterium | reverse complement strand
GCGTGCCGCTCTTCGTTTTCGCTGTAAAATGGTGGTAACAAACATCACAGGCTCGCATGGAGAATTGCCATGAACCCCATCATCCTCAACGGGCATCACTTTAAGGATCGCAGCGGGCGCACGCTGGTGCTGCGTGGTGTGAATTTGAGCGGCAGCGCCAAAGTGCCGTTCCATCCAGACGGCGCAACCTGGAACCGCGCAGGTTTTTACGACCACCGCGATGTCTCCTTTGTGGGGCGTCCGCTGCCGTTGGACGAAGCGGACGAGCATTTCGAGCGTCTGCACTCCTGGGGGTTCACTTTTCTGCGCTTTTTGATCACCTGGGAAGCCATTGAGCACGCCGGTCCGGGGATTTATGACGAAGCCTATCTGGACTATCTCTACCAGGTGGTTAAAAAAGCGGGGGAGCACGGCATTCAGCTGTTCATCGATCCGCACGAAGACGTGTGGAGCCGCTTCACCGGCGGCGACGGCGCGCCCGGTTGGACGTTGGAACTGGCGGGTTTCGACCTGACCAAAATTCACGCCACGGGCGCCGCCATTCTGCACCCGGAACACGGCGATCCCTTTCCCCGCATGATCTGGGCGACCAACCAGACCAAGCTGGCTGCTGCAACCATGTTCACCCTTTTCTTCGCGGGCGCAGACTTTGCCCCGCAGCTCACGGTGGACGGCGTGTCCATTCAGGAATATCTGCAAAGCCACTACATCAATGCTGTCAAACAGGTGGTGCTGCGCCTGAAAGACCTGGAGCATGTGGTGGGCTACGACACGCTCAACGAGCCGTCCGCCGGGTACATCGGTTCAAAGGATGTGCGCAAACGCTCCCTGAGTCTGCCGGTGGATATGGGCGATTCGCCCACCATTTTACAGGGCATGGCGCTGGGCGCCGGAATTTCGCAATGGGTTCCCACCTACGCGCTGACGCTGGTGGGCAGCATTCCCACCGGTTGGCGCAAACTCAACACCCGCGGTGAACGCATCTGGCTGCCCGGGCGCGAGGATATCTGGCGGCAGCACGGCGTGTGGGATGTGAACGCCGCTGGAAAACCGGTGGCGCTGAAACCGGGATATTTCGCTGAGGTCAACGGGCGCGCGGTGGATTTCAACCGCGATTACTTCAAACCCTTCGCCAACCGTGTTGCGCATGAAATTCGTTCCATCGATCCTGATACGCTCATTTTTGTGGAGGGTGTTCCCTCGCAGGGCGATCTGACGTGGGGTCCGAGCGACGCGCCGGATGCGATCCATGCTGCCCACTGGTACGATGACCTCACCCTGGTGAGCAAGTCTTTCCACAATTGGGCGGCGTATGACACCCGCAATGTCCGGCTGGTGCTCGGCGCAGGTCCGGTGCGGCGGTCTTTCGTGAACCAGATTGGCGAGATCGTCCGGCAGTCTGAACGGCAGATGAACGGTGCGCCAACGCTGATCGGCGAAGTGGGCATTCCCTTTGATTTGCAGGGTAAAAAAGCCTACACCACCGGCGATTTTTCCATGCAGGTGCGCGCATTGGACGCCACCATGACGGCGCTGGAAAAGAATTTCGTCAGTTTCACGCTGTGGAATTACACCCCCGACAACACCAATGCCCGCGGTGACCTGTGGAACGATGAAGACCTGTCGCTCTTCTCGCGCGATCAGATGACCGGCAGCGGCACGCTGGACGATGGCGGTCGGGCGCTCAAAGCCGCGCTGCGCCCCTATCCGCACCGGGTGGCAGGTGAGCCGCTGAGCATTTCCTTCGATATTCTGACCGCTGTTTTTGAATTCACCTTTCGGCATGACGAAACGGTCGCCGCGCCCACCGAGATCTATGTTCCCCGCTACCAGTATCCGCGCGGGTGTGCGGTGGAGGTGTCGGACGGCGCGTTCGACCTGGATCTGCCCGCCCAGACGCTGCTCTACCGCCACACCTCAGATCGTTCGATCCACACCAGTCGCATCCGCCCGGCTTGAGCACTCATTCAGGCGCTTCAGCCAATGTTTCGATCGGACAATACAACAGAGAATTTTGTTTCTTCGATTCAATCCAGCGCTGCAACGATTGGCTGTTCCCCTGGGTCTCGATGCGATAGTCGAAATTGATT
>JBDKTF010000596.1:0-3778 GCA_039680295.1 Anaerolineaceae bacterium | reverse complement strand
GGATTCGGCTGGTCGTTTGTCGTTCGATTTGGCATCGGCGCGGTAATGATCGGTCTGTGGGCGATCTGGGCGTTTGTGCTCAAACCGTAGAAATGGATTCCAACGCTGGCGGCGGGCAAGGATTCCCGAACCGCGGCGTCTCATCATGACTCAAGGAGGCACGCATGGATATTTTTTACACGGTTTGGGATCTGGTGGGCGGTTTGATTCAGGCAGCCGGGCTGCTGGCGTTCGGTGTCGCGATGGGTTGGCTGATTCTTTCCACGCTGCATCGTGTCGATTCGCACTGGATCGTTCCGGTGCTGGTGTTTTTTATCCTGTTTGCTTTTGTGGGGGTGTTTACCTGGCTGGTATCTCCGACGGCGCTGGGCGCGTTTACGCTCGGCGTGGGCGGGGGGCTTCTTTTCTGGGGGCTGTATAAACCGGGGAAGAAGGCAGACGCTGCGCCCGGGGTCTCGGCGGAAGCAGCCGAATCAGAAGAAAAGCAGGATTGAATCGCAGAGCATTAAAATAAACGGGACGGATCACAGCGATCCGTCCCGTTTTGATTTGTTCGATCCGTGAGTCCGTGTTTTATACCGCCATCATCCAATAATGAAACGCAGCAAAGAGCGCGGGCGGCAGGATGCTGTTCGTTTTGCGCATCATAAACCCGCAGATCAGCGCGGTGACGCCTACATTGATCAGGCTGAAAGCCAGCGACGCGGCGTCAGCAGCGGGGACGAGCAGCCGGTAAGGCAGCACCCATAAGGTAGAAAGCACTGCCGCTGCCAGCCACCCCCAGCGTTCTCCCAACCAGCCGTTCAAGCGTTCCTGGATGAAGCCGCGGAAAATGAATTCCAGCGCCAGCGCGAGCACGAGCATGCCGCCCAGATAGACAAACTGTTCGGTGTGCAAACCGTTGATCAGATCGTAAATTTTGCCGCGCAGGAAGACCACCGCAATCGCCGTGCCCAACCCGGCTTGCAATCCGGGCGAGAGCGTTTGCCGGTTCAATCCAATGGAAAGCAGCGGCTGTTTGCGGACGATCAGCGCCAGCACAAAGGGCGCCACAGCCAGCACCGCCAGCCACAGATGCAGGTCGAACTGCGTGGTGGAATAAGAAAGTTCAGGCAGTCGGTCGCCGTAAAACGGCAGTTTGCTCTGCCGGATGGAAGACCCCAAAGCGCTCCAGACAATGATCGCGCTGGCGGCAAAGGCTCCCAATGAGATCCATACTTCACGCTTTACATATTGAAAGACCAGTGGACGGCGTTTGAAACGCTTGCTCAGCCCAAACAGCATGCTGATAGCGACGACGCCCATCCACTCGGGCAGCAGCGGAATCAACGCGGCGATCATGCCTGTCCCGCCGTGGGTTCTGTGGATTCTTCGGTGTTGGGTTCTTCCAGGTTCAATTCCACTTTTTCCTCCATGCGCACCTGTCCGCGCAAGAATGCGCCTTCTTCGGTGGCGAACGCGCCGGTGACCACGTCGCCCCACACCCGCCCGGTGCTGCGAATTTCCAACCGTTCGGTGGTGATGTTACCCTTCTCTGCGCCTGCTACGATGACCGAATTGGCGCGCAGATTTTCGCACGTTACCCGCCCGGTTTCACCGACCACAACCATACCGCGCACGGCGATTTCGCCTTCGAATGTGCCTTCGATGCGGATTCCGCCGCTGCCGCGCAGGTCGCCTTGCCAGTTGATGCCGGACCCCAATACCGAGGTAATGCGTTCCACCGCGGGGGTGACGGTGGGGATGGGTGTATTTGGTTTTTTGAACATGATTTATCCCTTGTTTTGGGTTTCTACGCGGGGTGGGTAGATCATCCCGGCAAAGACACGGGCGCCGTTGGGTACATCCGCTTTGACGACCGCGCTGTTGCCGATGCGCACATCGGCGCCCACGGTGATGCTCAGATTGATGGTGACGCCCATGCCCACCTGGCTGCGCGCGCCGATATGAACATTGCCTGCCAGCATGGCGCCGGGGGAAATGTTGACGCACTCCGCCAGATCACAGTCGTGCGAGATGATGGCGCCTGAGTTGATCAGGCAGCCAAACCCCAGATGCACATCTGTGCCGATATAACACAGCGGAAGCACCTGCACACCGTCTGATATTTGTGCGGAGGGCTCGATCCACGCACTGGGATGGATCACGGAGGGGCAGGTAAACCCTGCCTGCGCCAGCCGGTCGAATACCTCCAGACGCACCGACGGATTGCCTATACCACCCACGGCGTTAACCGCCAGATAGATGCCCATCGTTTTGAGCTGCGGTAAGATTTCTGCACCGCCCAATACGGGCGCTCCCAGCAGCGTACTGCCGGGGCAGAGATAATCATCCACGACGCCCGCCAGACGATATTTCCCCTGACTGCGTACCAGTTCGATGAGTGTTTTTCCGTGTCCGCCGCCGCCGTAGATGATCAGCGCGTGGGCAGGGTCAGAAAGAATGGATGGATCGATGATCATGGGATCTCCCGAGAAGTACCTTCATTTTACCGTAAAACGCGAAGGGATACGGTAAATTGAAACGCGCAAAGGCAAATGAATGCCTGCGGATAGAGCAATCTTGTTTCAATTGTAAACAAATTCATGATTTTATGGAGACGAATTCTCAATATTAAGTAGTGTTCTGAAAGGCGAATAATCCAGACAACCTGAAAAAATCGGATATAATGTCACATTGTGTGAAATATTCCTATTTCCACCCATTCTTTTAAACAGGAACGAGCATAAGCACGTATGGAAAATATTATCCGGGAAATCCCCAATCACTTCAGCCTGCCTCGGCGGATCAGCCGCTTGAGCGAGCTGACCTACAATCTCTGGTGGATCTGGAATCCCGATGTTCAACGTTTGTTTGCGCAAATTGATAAAGCCCTTTGGGAACGGCTGGGGCACAATCCGGTTTTATTTCTGCGGCAGGTGGAACGTGCCCGTTTGAACGCCGCAACCTATGACCGTTATTTTCTGGATCACTATGACCGGGTGATGCGCAATTTTGATGCGTACATTAATCCGCAGACCACCTGGTTCCAGAGCACGTATCCCAACCTGACCGATAAGACCATCGCATATTTCTCCTTTGAATTTGGAATGCACGAATCCTTGCCGGTCTACGCCGGTGGTCTGGGAATTCTCTCTGGTGATCATCTGAAAGAAGCCTCGGACCTGGGCATGCCCATGGTGGCGGTTGGCTTCCTTTACACACAGGGCTATTTCTCGCAACATATCACCGAAGACGGCTGGCAGGAAGCCCGCAACCGCAATTTGAATTTCGACGAGCTTTCTGTGATTCCCTTGATGAATGAAGAGGGGAAACCCATCACGATTTATGTGGAACTGCCTGGGCGCAAAGTTTACGCCCGTATGTGGACCATTCAGGTGGGGCGGATTCCCCTCTATCTGTTGGATTCCAATGTGGAACAAAATGCGCCCGCAGACCGCGCGCTGACCGCCCGTCTGTACACATCGGACCCCGAACTGCGTATTTCACAGGAAATTCTGCTGGGCATCTGTGGTGTTCGTGCGCTGAATATGCTTGGTATTCAACCCACAATCTGGCACATGAACGAAGGACATTCTGCCTTCCTGGGGCTGGAACGTGGGCGTGAGCTGATTCAGCAGGGCATTTCCTTTGAAGATGCAAAATCGACAATTGCCGGAACGAGTATTTTCACCACGCATACGCCTGTTCCGGCTGGGCATGATGAATTCCCCCTGTGGTTGATTGACAAATACTTCCCTAATTTGTGGCAGCAAATGGGTCTGACCCGCGACCAGTT
>JBDKTF010000396.1:0-18244 GCA_039680295.1 Anaerolineaceae bacterium | reverse complement strand
TAAGTAACGACAATCTACCGGGCAGAATGTTATGGGACTTGGATCGAATTATTATTTGACACTTGGGCTTCCGGTGGATGCGTCGCCGGAAGAAATTCGGGTTGCCTATTTTGAGGCTGCCCGTCATATGCACCCCGATGTCAACCCGGCGCCGCGAGCAGCAGAACAATTTATACGGGTGCAGGAAGCTTACGACACGCTTTCCAGCCCTGAAAAAAGAACGATCTACAATTCCACCCTTCCTCCGGAAGTTTTCACACAGCCGCCGATTAATTTTAATATTACCTACAGCCGTCAAAGCCTGCCCAGAACATCAGAAAAACAATTGGTTTATGTTTTGATGGATGTCATGGCGATTCCGCAGGAAACCGACAGCCAGGACATGCCGTTGAATATATGCCTTGTTCTGGATCGTTCGACTTCCATGCAGGGAACACGGATGGATATGGTCAAAGCCAATACCATCCAACTGCTCAGGCAGCTTAAACCAGACGATATCATTTCCGTTGTCGCTTTTAGTGATCGGGCTGAGGTCGTCTTGCCAGCAACACACGCAAGTGAGTTAAGCAAACTGGAAAGCAGGATCAGCCTGATGCAATCCAGCGGGGGAACGGAAATCTACCAGGGACTGGCAGCAGGGGTAGAACAAGTTCGACAATACGCCCGACCTACTGCCATCAACCATATTCTGCTGCTTACGGATGGCAGAACGTACGGCGATGAAAAGTTGTGTCTGGATCTGGCTCGCGAAGCAGTTCATGACGGGATCGGAATCAGCGGGATGGGGATCGGACACGAATGGAATGATGAGTTTCTGGATGAGCTGTCGGCGATCTCTGGCGGAAACAGCATCTATGTCTCAATGCCGAAAGACCTGCGAAGACATTTGGAACAAAAATTTAACAATCTGGGGAAGATTTACGCCGAAAATTTGCGGTTGGATGTAAAGATCGATCCAAATGTTGAGCTTCAATATGCATTTCGGATTCAACCCGATACAGCTGTTTTACCGATGGAACAACCAATACGGTTGGGGAATATCTTAAAGATGAGAAATTTGAGCGTCATCTTTGAATTCTTGGTATCAGATACCACCCAGATTGAGGATGTGATCCATCTGATGAGCGGCACGATGGTGATGGATATTCCAACGCGCATGGCGCCAACCACGCGGCTGCGTCTTAACCTGAAGGTTCCGGTTACAGAGAATGGAGATTCAACCACGCCAAACCCGGTGATTGTTCAGGCGATGTCTCGTCTGACATTGTATCGGATGCAGCAAAAAGCCCGTGAAGAAGTGGCGGCAGGAGAAATAGACCGCGCAGCTCAACGGTTGCAGCGGTTGGCAACGCACTTATTGGCACAAGGCGAACGAGAGCTTGCACATACTGTACTCGTTGAAGCAGAACACATTAAACAATCAGAAAGATTCAGCAAAGAAGGCGATAAACGGATAAAATATGGTACAAGGGCGTTGTTATTGCCTTCAGGGATGGAGAATCAGATCCTATGATTATTTGTCCAAACTGCCAGCATCATGAGATTTCGGGAGCTCTGTTTTGCAGTGAGTGCGGAGCGCAATTGGTGTTCAGCACTCGCATGGCAACCCAGGCGATTCGCAAGAATCCATCCGACGCATTGGAAAGCCAGACCACTGTGCCGACACCCCCGGCTGGATTGGGTGAAGGCGCCATGCTGTCCATTCATCTCGTGGACAGCGGGCAGATTCTGCCTCTTTCTGGGCGGGCAGAATTTACCCTGGGACGCGTCACCGAAGGTCAACCCATCGTGCCGGATATTGATCTATCTGCTTATGAAGCTTATGCACAAGGGGTTTCCCGATTGCATGCGATTTTAAAAGTGGTCAACCAGCGGGTTGTTGTGATGGACCTGGGATCTTCCAATGGTACGCGGGTGAATGGACAAAAAATCATTCCCCATGTGGATTATCCGGTCAATCACGGCGATATGCTGGCATTGGGGAAGTTAAAAATTCAAGTCTTAATTCGGCGGTAATACCGCCATTTTCTTACAGGATGGGAAGGAATGCCAACCGTATTAATTCACTTATTGAATGAAGACCCTGTATTAGGAGAAATGGACAACATACCCGAGGCGGGTGATTCGCTCTTGATTGTTAAAAATCCTCGCCGCAAAGATGGGAAGGATTTGCATTATCTGGACGCAAATGTGGTCACGGTAATCTGGCCATTGGCGCGCATTAATTTCCTGGAAGTGATGCCATCTGGCGAGGAAGAAGAGATTATTGGATTCGTCCGGGAGTGATTTATGACTGACGATATCTACAAAAACCGCCGCATTCTGGTTGTGGATGATGAAGAACGCATGGTGCGGTTTATCCGCCTGAACCTGGAGCACGATGGTTTTCAGGTTGTGGAAGCGAATCGCGGCGCCGATGCGATTCAGCGATTGAGGGATTCGCTGCCCGATGTCATATTGCTGGACGTCATGATGCCCGACCTGGATGGCTTCGAAGTGCTGAAGATGATTCGTGAGATCAGCACTGTGCCTGTGATTATGCTGACCGCGAAAGGCGACGAAGACGATCGTGTCCATGGACTGGAGCTTGGTGCGGATGACTATGTGACCAAACCATTCAGTCCGCGTGAGTTGGTGAGCCGGGTTCGGGCGGTACTGCGCCGTGTGGAGGCGGGCGGCGGCGGGATGCGAGGCTTGATCGAAGTGGATGATCGCCTGAAGATTGATTTCGATCGCCGCGAAATCTGGGTGGAAGGTAAACTTGTCAAGCTGCGTCCCACCGAATACCGTCTGTTATATCATCTGGTGCAAAATGCGGGCTGGGTTGTGACGCATGATCAACTGCTGGCAAAAGTGTGGGGATATGAGTATCGCGATGAGCCCCATTATGTGCGCTTATACATCAATTATTTGCGGCAAAAATTGGAAAAAGACCCTGCGAATCCACAGTATATTCTGACAGAACGTGGAGTGGGGTACCGGTTTGTAGATTTTCGCAGGAAGAACGAGCCTTCAACTGCATCGTCCGCACCCACTGACTGACCCATTGCCATACAGAAAATTAATACCCGGTTTACGTTTTTCTAACGTAAATCGGGTATCTTTATATACGTATCTACAGAAGGACTGTAGGAAGGAGGTTGTTATGTCAAACATTACTCGTTGGAATCCGATGCGTGATATGTTGTCTTTGCAGGATTCAATGGACAGATTGTTTGATAGCCTCTACCACCGTCCAGGCGGCATGAGCGCTTTCGACAATTTGAACACACCTGCCATGGATCTGTATCAAACCGATCAGTCGATCATCGTAAAGGTTTCATTGCCAGGGGTTAAGGCTGAAGATGTGCACGTCTCTGTTGCAGGCGATGTGTTCACAATTCAGGGCAGCATGAAACAGGAAGAAGAAACCAAAGACGCGGAGTATCACATTCGCGAGCGTGTCTCTGGCGATTTCACCCGTTCCGTCGCGCTTCCGGCTCCGGTTGTGGTCGAAAAAGCGTCAGCAGAATTTGAAGACGGCATTTTAACGTTGAATTTGCCCAAGGCGGCTGAATCCCGCTCGAAGACCATTACCGTAAAATCCAAATAATCGCAGCAAGTATCAACGGTGCAGGGTATCTATCTAAATACCCTGCGCCGCGCTAAGGAAGGTTAAAATGCCAAGTTATGATTATGTTTGCCCGGATTGCGGAGCGCATTTCGAACGGAACATGTCGTTCAGAGATGTGGTAGACATTACCACCTGTCCCAACGGGCATAAAAATGCCCGACGGGTTTTTACACCCCCGGCGGTTGTGTATAAGGGCAGTGGTTTTTACGTAACAGACCACCGTCCTAAGGAAAATCAGTCGGGTGGTCATTAAATTTGGCAAAAGAATCAAAATGAGAAGGGATTTTCTCTTGTCAGGCGGCATAACCTCGGCTATACTTTCATCGGAGGAAGAGAAGCCGATGGCAAAGCAAAGGATCTTGTTGGTTGACGACCACGAAGTGGTGCGGTTGGGATTGAAGTCCCTGCTTGAGCACCATCCACAATTTGAGATTGTCGGAGAAGCGGGCACAGCCAAAGATGCTGTTGACCAGGTGGCACGGTTGCTCCCTGATGTTGTTTTAATGGACATCCGACTCCCCGGCGCATCGGGTATTGAAGCCTGCGAGGAAATTACGCACCAATTCCCTGATACACGCGTGATTATGCTGACCTCGTACGCCGAAGACGAAATGTTATTCTCAGCCATTCGCGCAGGGGCTTCGGGTTATGTATTAAAGCAGATTGGTGGGGCAGACCTGATTGGCGCAATTGAAGCGGTGGGGCGCGGTGAGGCTTTACTCGATCCGGCGGTGACCCAACGCGTCTTCCAGGAAGTTCGCCGGGCGGTGAAGGAAGAGGAAGCGTCTGCGTTTGCCAATCTGAGCCAGCAGGAAAAACATGTGCTGCTGTTGGTTTCAGAAGGAAAGACCAATCGTGAGATTGCGAAATCCTTGTTCCTGGGTGAGGGTACAGTGCGCAATTATGTGAGCAGTATCCTGTCCAAACTGGGCGTTTCCAACCGGGCTGAAGCTGCGGCGTATGCTGTGGAACACAATTTGAAGGAATATATCTAAACCATTCATGGTTATAGCAAAAGCGCGGTGATCACCCGATCTACCGCGCTTTGCGTTTAAGCGGAAATTTCTTCCCAGGTTTTTACCATGAACAACGCATCTTCTTCCATGATCGGGCTTTCACAAAGGATGCGTCCGGCGCTGTTGGTGTCATGAAGCGCGCGGAATAATCCACGCAGGTCCAGATCGGCATCGGCAAGCGGAAGATGGTTTTTCTCTCCCTTGGGACCATATTCAATTCCCGAAAGGTGGATATGGAGGTGCTGGAGTGCATCTGCGCCCAATGCGCGTTGAACTTTATCCAACATCGCACACCATTCCGGGTAACTGTTCTGGCTGCCGTCTCCGGGGCGGGCGTGCAGATGGGCAAAATCCAGGCAGGGGAGTACGCCAGGAATCTGCCTGCTCATTTCGAGCGTATCTTCCAGAGAACCAAGCATGGCAGATTTTCCCATGGTTTCGGGACGCAGAAACACAGGGTTTCCGGCATTGCGCAGGTCCGTCACACAGGCTTCCAGGCGGGTAATGGCAATGGGGAGCACTTCAGAAGGGGATTTGCCAAAATATGAACCGGGATGGAATATGACATCTGTTGCACCCGCGAGATTACCGTAATGAGCGGCATCCATCAGCCGCTGGCGCGATTTCGGCCATTCCTCTTCGTCCGCATTCAAGTTAATGAAATAGGGGGCGTGAACGCTGATGGCTACTTCGGAAGCGGCGGCTGCGTCATGTATGGCGGCACAGGTTTCCTCAGAGACGCGCACAGCCTGAACCCAGCCCAATTCCAGCGCATTCAAACCAAGTGTTCTGATTTGCTGGACTGCGCCAACACTGCCAACCGGTTTTTTGGGTGTGGAAATGGGCGAACCCACGGTGCCAAAGCGGAAAGAAATATTGCTCATATCGACCTCAATCATCTGGCGAGGAGCGGATGAATGCGCGCAAGAAAGGGTGGACCCAGGACAAGGATGCCGATCAAAACAGCCGCCAATGCGGTAACGAGAACCCCGGCAGCGCTGACGTCTTTGCTGATGCGTGCCAGGGGATGATATCTGGGGCTGGCAAGATCAACGGCAGCTTCTATGGCGGTGTTGAAAATTTCGGCTGCCCAGACCAGCGTGATTGTGAGGATCAGAATGATCCAATCTTTCACAGATACCTGCAGCCAGATTCCCATACCGATAACGATAATGGTTACAAGAGCATGAATCCATGCATTTTTCTGCGTTCGGATGACGTAATCCCAACCCGAAAATGCATAGGTAAATGCGCGTGCCCGCGATTTCATAAATTCCTGAAATTCGATCTGTTCGACGCGGGAATGCTTGTGATCTCGTTTAATGGGATGCGGTGTTTTCATTCCCTGGGACTGGTGAGGGGACTGCCCAGTTGAGATAATATCTCTGATTGCGCAGACCACATACGTTCTTTTTCGTCCGCTTCGGCATGGTCATGCCCCAGCAGGTGCAGAACACCATGAACAACCAGGAGCTGCAATTCTGCCTGAATGGAATGCCCTCCAGCGGCAGCCTGACGGGACGCCTGAGGATATGAGATGATAATGTCTCCAAGATAGGGATGTCCGCTCTCGGGATCGACCTCATCCGCGGGGAATGACAGCACATCGGTCGTATCGTCGACGCCGCGAAAATCTCGATTGAGCGTGTGCACAGCCTCGTCGTCATCCACCACCACGGTCAGTTCAGCATCTTCTGGGGCGTGTTGATGTTTCAATGCCGCCTGAATGGTTTGAGATAGAATTTCCCCATCCAACGCAGGTTGAAATGCTTCGGCAATTTGAATTTCGATCATGGTTCACTTCCGATCTGCAATTGCAGTTCCATTATTCACTGGCACAGTATCCTGAGATGGCGAGGGAGATCCCAATGCGGTCGGATTTTCGGATTTGGGTTTAAGTTCAGGATATGGAATACGTGGATGATAAAGCCCCCGCAGTGTTGTGGTGAACGAATCCACCACCGTATTCAGGTCTTTCAATGTCAGTGGTGTATGATCCAATTGACCTTCCCGCTGGCAGTAGTCCACCACATTGCGGATGAGTGTGCGCAGTTCTTTTTCGTTCTGAGGAAGTTCTGAACGTGCACGGGCTTCACATCCATCGGCGAGCATTAACAATGCCGTTTCGCGGGAACGGGGCGCCGGACCGGGGTATCGGAAACATTCGATGTCCACAAGATTGGGGTTATGATCAGCGGCTTCAACGGCGCGGGTATATTGGTAACGGGTAATCAATGTGCCGTGATGTTCACGGATGAAATCCTGAATGCGTGGTGGAAGATGGTACTTCTTTGCAAGCTGGACACCATCGTGAACATGCTGAATGATGGTGGCGGCGCTTAAAGAAGGATCCAGATCGTCGTGCGGGTTTAATTTGCCAGGGATCTGATTCTCAATGAAGAACGTTGGATTCATCGACTTTCCGGCGTCGTGATAGATGGCGCCAACCCGGGTAAGCAAGGCGTCGGCGCCAATGCGTTCAGCCGCCTGCTCCGCCAGATTCGCAACCTGAAGGGTATGTTGATAGGTGCCCGGGGCATTACGCAGCATGAATTGAAGCAGGGGGTGGTCTGGGCGGGATATTTCCAGCAACTGGAGCGTGGTGGTTATTCCAAGAAGTTGGGCAAATATATATTGGAATAAGAGTGTGAGGCTGGCAGATGCCAGACCGTTAAGGAAGGATGCGCCGACGAGGGTTGCAATTCCCAACCAATCGGTATAAGAATCTGGAAGGCGATATGCCAGGATGACCATCGAACCAGCCAGACCGATCGCCCCACCCGCCCAGAAAAAGGCGGAAACCCGACGGGCGCGACCCAATGCCAGAATTCCGCTGAGGCTGCCCAATATGTAAACCAGAACAAGATCAGATGGATTATTGAGCCCATAAGCAGCGAGAATGCTGAGGGCAAGGGAAAAGATGATGGCGGATTCGAGATTGAAGAGCGCTGATATCGTCAAACCAAAAGCAGCGATGGGGAATAGATAAGGAATAACCGTGCGGTTGGGTGTGAGGTACCGCGCGGTAAAGAGAAAAACCAGAAAGACAACGGCGATCAGCGCCAGACTGCGGAAATCATTTATGGGAGGCGTCCGACGCCGTTTAAAATAAATCATCAGGAATGATGCGATGAGAACAACCAGCACAATGGCTGCGATGACATCCTGGTGATAGCGATTTGAATTGATCAAACCGAAGGCAGCAAGAGCCTCCAACGCAGTTTCGTCCACCACCTGCCCGCGGCGAATAATGGTTTCGCCTGCGAGATACGTTTTCTGGACGGCTTCGACCGCACTGCGCATTTCTTGTTGGGCAGCCTGGGTCTGTTCTTCACTGTACAGACTGTTGGGCACAACGAATGCGTTCACCAGCTCTGTGACTATGTTCGCCTGTTCTTCGTTAAGCGAGAAGCTGATCAGCGTGGGTATGCTGCGCTTTACGTCCTGCAATTGAGGTTCGCGGATGCTGTTACGCATCACCTGCCCAAGGACGGATACCGATTCCTGTTGAATGGCATCCCAGCGTGGATTGCTGATGGCAAGAATCTGTCCAGCCAATTCATCCGATAGGTTAAGGTCAGCGATGGATGCAAGATCAGAAAGCTTTTGTTCAATGGTGGCGTAGGGATCGTTGCGAACCGTAGTGATGAACGACAGAGCAAGATTCAACCGCTCGATTTGTTGGCGCGCAATGCCAGGGTCAGCGGGCAGATAAATGGGGTTGACCATTTTCTCGGCTGCAGTACGCTGCCGCGCGGTGAGAACGTCACTGGTGTAGGTGAGATCACGCGGGGCTTGAATATCCTGTGTGGCGACATCACCTACCTTTAACGGGTATGCGGTGGGACGCATGGATATTGGCAATACCAAAATCGCGATTGCCACCACGCTGGAAATTACCAGCAGGAACAACCGTGCTGCGACGGGATTGAGCAGACGATTATGGCGGTCCTGGAGACCGAGTCTGACCATGCGTTTCAGCTTTTCTGCAAGAGTTGCTTTAAGACCTGGCTGACCTGATCACCGGCAATGCGCCCTTGAACGCGGGGCATTAAGACCTTCATCACTTTTCCCATATCCGCAGGGGAAGATGCACCCACTTCTTGAATGGCGGCATTTGCCAGAACAGTCAGTTCCTCTGGAGTGAGCTGCTTGGGGAGAAATTCGTTCAAAACAACGATTTCAGCTTCGGCGTTTGCGATTAAATCGGGGCGGTTGGCTTTTTCTGCGTCTGAAATCGCCTCTCGGCGACCTTTGATCTCTTTCTGAAGGATACCCAGAATTGCGTTGTCTTCCAATGGGCTGCCCTTTTCAACTTCTGCCAATTTGATGTTCGTTAACGCCATGCGAATGGTTGCCTTGCGCACAGCATCATTGGCGCGCATCGCTTCCTTTAATGCAGTTTCGAGTTTTTGTTTGGTTTCCATGGCTATGATTATACCTCGATCATTGTCAATTTTTGATTGGATGGGGAATTTGTAAAGAAGATGAAAAATATCCGGTATTATTCTGGATTTCCAGTGGTGATATAAGGTTGAATTTGTTTGTACAGGGAGGGTCCGATGCCAGAAACCTGCAGGATATCGGCAGTGGTCTCAAATGTGCCGTGCTCTGTGCGGTAAGCAACGATTTGAGCTGCTTTGCTTGGACCAATTCCGGGCAGCGCACAGAGATCTTCTTCGGATGCTGTGTTGATGTTAATTCGATTTTGCGGGGATACAGACCGGGACGACGCGTCTCCATCGACTGCGGGCGACTGTTCACTGGAAGGAACCCACACCTGCACACCATCTTTGAGAGGCGCGGCGAGATTAATCTGATCGGGGAGGGCTTTTTCAGTCAACCCGCCTGCTGCCAGAATGGCATCCTGAACGCGGCTTGATGGTGAAAGCGTATAGACGCCCGGGTTTTGAACGGCGCCGCTGACAGAAACAGTCAATGGAGAAGGCGATGGTGTTGGAGGAAGTTGAATGGGAACACCGCGAGGTTGACCAGCCAGCAAGAGAACCAGACCAGCAGCTGCCAGCCCGGTGAGGATTCCCAAAATCCATATTTGCCAGGGTTTGAGCCCGTTACCCTGGGATGGGGGAACAGGTGTACCTTGCACGTCCATGGTGATTTCAGTATAGTCCGGTGCGTCGACCTGTCAAGCGGATGACCGGGTCAAATGAGCAGTAAACCATTTCACTCGATGTGGTTGAATAACAAAAAGAGAGAATCTGTGCAATTCTCTCTTTTGAATTCAACCATTGTTTCGGGAAATTTCTAGACTACTGTGCCCGTTTCTTTGGAAATCATATCCTTGAAAGCAGCGATGGAAATTTCGAGCATATCCAAAGAGGGTTCACGGGTGGTCAGGTGTTGAAGTGCAAGATTGGGTTTGACGAGAATCTTGACGATGCCCCATTCCAGATGGTTGGCAGTCCAACGCAGATATTCGTATGCAATTCCACCCAGAACAGGAAGAAGAATGACGCGGCTGACCAACCGCCAGACCGTTGGCATGGGTCCCATCAGCGAGAAGACAATGATGGATAGGACAACCAGCGTGAGTAAAAATGCTGTCCCGCAGCGCGGATGTTCCACTGAAAACCTTGCCACACTTTCGGGGGTAAGGTCAGCGCCTGCTTCAAAAGCATTGATGGTTTTATGCTCTGCGCCATGGTAGGCGAAAACCCGGCGGATATCCGGCATAAAACCGATACCCCAGACATAAGCAATCAGGAATAACAGCCGAACTAATCCCTCGACGACGTTTCCAGCAAATGCTGTCCAGCCGAGCGTTTTTTCGACAAATTGACCGATGGCAGCCGGGGCGACGAAGAAAAGCGCCACGGCAAGTGTGATTGATAGAGCCAGGGTGAGGTATAGCGACGCGCCTTCAAGCTTTTCGTCTTCGCCAGTCTGTGTATTGGCTGAGATGGTGAGAAGGCGCATCCCCAAACCGAGCGAATCCCAGAGAAGTACCAATCCACGCAGGAAAGGAATTTTGGTAATTTTACTGGTGTAAATGCCGGTCAGAGGTTCGGAGTGGATGACAACCTGTCCATCCGGGGCGCGCATAGCCATGGAGACGTTGCTTGCTCCGCGCATTAATACCCCTTCGATAACCGCCTGACCGCCGTAAGATGGTAATCGTTCTTTCATTTTGCCTTTCTGATTACAAGTAATAAAAGAAGTGCACCAGCGCATCGATGCCTTTAAACCAGGTCGGCAGGTGCAATTTTTCATTCGGGGCGTGAATATTGTCATCGGGAAGCCCGAAGCCGGTGACGACAGAATCGGCATTCAAGATCTTCTGCATGTCGCCTACCACAGGGATGCTGCCGCCTTCGCGTTTGAATACCGGTCGGCTACCCCATACAGTTTCCAGAGCTTTCACAAGCGCCTGGGTTCCACGGGTATTTCGATCGGTGATGCAGGGTGCGCCGCCGGACATGGGGGTGACTTCCCAATGAATGGTTTTGGGGGCATGTTCTTCAAGATAGCGAAGCAATTGCTGATGTACTTCTGCGGGGTCTTGATCGGCAACCAGCCGCATGGAGATCTTCGCCATTGCCCATGCGGGCAAAACTGTTTTGGAGCCTTTTCCCGTATAACCAGAATAAAGACCATTGACTTCAAGGGTGGGTCGAGCGCCAACTCGTTCGATGGGAGTGAATTGTGATTCTCCCCAGAGTTCTGAAACACCCGTTTCCTGCTGGAAATGATCGGCGCTCAACGGCAAGCGAGCCAATTCAGCGCGTTCTTCTGCATCCAACGGGCGCACGCGATCGTAAAAACCGGGCAGGGTTACCGTACCGTTGGAATCGTGCATCCCGGCAATCAGCTCGCATAACGCCTGAGCAGGGTTGTGAACCACGCCGCCATATGAACCCGAATGCAAATCGTGTTTGGGACCATAGACCCGGAGCTCAAAATAAGACAGACCGCGCAGCGCATAGACGATACTCGGTGTATTGGGACCGACCATGCCGGCATCGGGGTTGAGCGCCATATCACATGCCAGCAGGTCGCGGTTGGCGACCAAAAAATCACGAAGATGGGGGGAACCAATTTCCTCTTCACCTTCAATGATGAATTTGATGTGGCAAGGCAACGCACCGTTTTGAAGAACCGTATCCACGGCGTCGATGGATGCCATGACCTGCCCTTTCATATCAGAAGCGCCGCGCGCGTAAAGGTTTTCGCCGCGCTGTTCTGGTTCGAAGGGTTGGCTGGACCAGAGTTCCAAAGGTTCGGGGGGCTGGACATCGTAATGACCGTAGACCAGTATGGTTGGTACATCATTGCGGGTGCTCTTGCGTTCAGCGTATACCACCGGATTCCCCGGGGTCGGAATGACGCGGGCATCCGTCATACCAATTGAATGGAGTTTGGCTGCCAGCCATTCTGCTGTCCGCTGCATATCGTCCTTATGATCCGGGCTGGTCGAAATCGAGGGGATCGAACACAGATCTTTCAGTTCTTGAAGAAAGCGGTCGTGGTTTTGATGCGTATACGCCAATGTAGAAGTCAAATCGGGATGGGTCATGAGTTCCTTCTCTTCGGGATAATACGATCTGATGCGTATGATTATATGCGAAAATGACGAGTTTAGGGAATTCGTGACATGAGAGAGGTCATTTGAATTTCAGGATTAATCTAATTGTCTGACAGCTTAAATTATGCTAGAATAAAGTAACCTGGGATTCGGTGGTCGGCGCGGGGTGTTCCCGCGACGGCGTCGGGTCGATGAATCCGTCGAAAAGTACCGCCTTCCTTATGTTTTACCACCGAACCTATGTCTACCCGGAATTCCTTTCACCACGCCTGTTCATCAGTTGAAGATGTGTTAAAGGGTTTACCTGTGAAACCTGATTCCAACTGCCCGAATGTGGGTTATTTGACCCGTTTCTGGACGCAGCGGAGCAGGTATCCGTTGTTGTAGTGACCCTGCATTCTGATTCGAGATCATACGGGTTAACGGCTTTAGCCGAGTGCCGATCAACATCATTAACAGTTGAATACCGAACTGCTGAGGGGGCGGTGGTTCGTCAATATAAACCGATTTTGATTTTACAGGGAGCGTGTATCGATGTTAATTCTCAATGGTACGATCGTGACGTGGGGGGAACCCAATCAAATTTTATCGGGCAATGCAGTTTTGATTAAAGATGGTGTTATTCGTGAAATCGGTCCGCAGGCAGAGTTGGTCGCACGTCATCCGAACGAAGAAAAGGTGGATGCCGAGGGACAACTGGTGATGCCCGGCAACATCTGCGCCCATACGCATTATTACGGGGCGTTTTCACGGGGAATGGGAATTCCTGGACCGGCACCAAAAGATTTCGTTGAAATATTGCATAAGCTGTGGTTCGCGCTGGATAAGTCGCTCAGTCTTGAAGATGTTCGTTACTCCACGCTTGTATGTCTGGTCGATGCGATCCGGCATGGCACGACCACGCTGATTGACCATCACGCCTCACCGAATGCGATTGAAGGATCGTTGGATATGATCGCGCAAGCGGTGACCGAAAGCGGTCTGCGCGGCTCAATGTGCTATGAAGTGACCGATCGTGACGGAGAAGAACGGGCGAAGGCAGGAATCGCTGAGAATGTACGATTTATCCAGCGTATTCAACGCGGAGATAATGCGGGCGGTCGTCTGGCAGCCACCTTTGGTCTTCATGCGAGCCTGACGCTTTCGGAAGCAACCCTGGATGCCTGCCGCGCAGCTTGCCCGGAAGACATTGGTTTTCACGTACATGTCGCGGAGGGTACTGCCGATGAGTTCGACAGCCTGCAGAAGTGCGGATTGAGAGTTGTCGACCGTCTGGCGAAACATCAGATGTTGAATGAAAAGACAATCATCGCCCATGCTGTGCATGTTGATCACCGCGAAGTGATGCTGCTGGCAGAAAATCGCACCTGGGTATCGCACCAGCCGCGTTCAAACATGAATAATGCAGTCGGTGTGTCGCCGGTAGATTCGTACATGCGCATGGGGATTCCGGTTTGCCTGGGTAATGACGGTTTCTCTAATGCCATGTGGAATGAGTGGAAGGAAGCCTATCTGGTTCACAAACTGTGGAACCGCGATCCGCGCTGGATGCCGGGCGATCTGGTGGCAAAGATGGCAACGCAGAATAATGCTGCGCTGGCAACCCAACAGTTTGGACTGCCCATTGGCAAGGTCGAAGTTGGCGCGCAGGCTGACCTGATGTTTGTTGATTATCATCCGTATACTGACATGAACACGGGCAATTTGCCGTGGCATATCATCTTCGGCTTTAATGACAGCATGGTCACCGCTACCATGGTGGCAGGGAAGCTATTGATGTATCACCGCGAACTGCTGACTCTGGACGAAAAAGCCATCAGCGCTCGTGCGCGTGAATTATCTGCCGAAACCTGGAAACGATATCAAAAACGTTTTGCTGCGTAGGCAGTTGATATTGGTTGGAATTTTGTTGGAGTGAGGGTGCCCTTATGCCAGATTTGACCGTTAATCTGTGGAATTTGCGTCTGAATCACCCCATTATGCCGGCAGCAGGTCCGCCGGTAGTGGATGGGGATGCCTTACTGGCATGCGCAGAAGGCGGCGCAGCAGCCCTGGTTACCAAAACGGTTTCAAGAACAGGGGCAGTGATTGCTCACCCCAACATGGCGGATTTCAAGACCTATTTTCTGAACACAGAATTATGGTCTGAACTGTCACCCGAACAATGGCTGGAGGTGGAATATCCGAAGGCAAAGACCGCAGGCTTGCCTATGATCATCAGCCTCGGATATTCCGCCGATGACATCGCCTGGCTGGCACCCAAAGTACGCCCCTTTGCGGATGCATTGGAATTGAGCACGCATTATATCGGTAGCGATCCCCGCCCCATGCAGGATGCTGTGAAGGCTGCCAAGGATGCCGTAGATGTGCCTGTGACGGTGAAAGTCACGCCGCATCACGACATTCTCCGCGCGGCGGTGGCTGCGCAGGAAGCCGGCGCAGATGGAATTGTGGCGGTAAACAGTTTTGGACCCGCCTTTGGGGTGGATATCGAACATGGGGGACGATTGTGGATGGGTGGGAAAGGTTATGGTTGGATCTCGGGTCCTGCACTCAAACCACTGGCGTTACGGGCAGTGTATGACATTACCCGGGGTACCGATTTGCCAGTGATCGGAGTGGGGGGCATCACGCGCGGAACGGATGTCATCGACTATCTGATGGCGGGGGCTGCGGCGGTGCAGGTCTGCACGGCAGCCATCACCAAAGGACCCGGCATTTATGGGAAGCTGGCAAAGGAAGTCGACGACTGGTTGGGAAAACACAACTATGCTTCTGTGAAAGAAATCCAGGGATTGGCGGTAAAGCAAGAACCGCCCCTGATGAAGCGCGAACCAGAAATTCTGCTGGATCGCTGCACCGGATGCGGATTGTGCGTGACGAGCTGTGTTCCGGCGGCGTTGGCGCTAAAGGATAAAAAGATCACTGTCCAACCCGAATTGTGCGTTCACTGCGGTTTGTGCATTACCCGCTGTCCGACAGACACTTTGCAATTTGCCGGTTAAATCGTATCATTTCTCGGATGGAGGAACAAAAGATGGCAGATATTCGAACTGAAGTGAAAACGATTGGCGTGATTGGCGGAACCGGAAAAGAAGGCAAAGGACTGGCATACCGTTGGGCGAAGGCAGGGTACCGGGTATTGATTGGTTCCCGAAATATCGAAAAGGCGCAGGCAGCGGTTGACGAGATTCGCGTCCGATTGGCTGCAAGCGCGATGGTGGAAGCGCGGATCAATGCGGACGCAGTTCGCGAATCCGACCTGGCGGTGCTGACAGTTCCATATGCTGCACAGGCTGATACCTTGACGGCGCTGAAGGATTTACTGCAAGGGAAGATTTTAATTGCCACGACGGTTCCGCTGGTTCCACCCAAAGTGACCAGAGTGCAACTGCCCGCCGCTGGCAGCGCAACCCTCGAGGCGCAGCAAATACTGGGCGAAGGTACACCCGTGGTAGCGGCTTTCCAAAATATCTCATACGAGAAATTACTCACCGATCAACCCATGGAATGCGATGTGCTGGTTTGCGGCACCGGGAAAGCCGCCCGAGAAACAGCCCTGAAGCTGGTGGAAGACGCTGGTTTGATCGGCTGGGATGGCGGTCCATTGGAAAATTCGGTGGTTGTAGAGGGAATGACCTCGATATTAATTGGATTGAATAAACAGCATGGTGTACAATCTGCTGGGATCAAAATTACAGGAATCCAACGCTGAAACAATACATGCACACCGTGCCGCCGTTTTGCGTCAGGCGTAATCCATCAAGGTGTTTCTCCTCTCGATAGGGGTTGATGCTTTGAATCCACAGATCAGGTGATTTGCGTATAGCCATGACACTGGTTTTATCTCCATTATCCACTCTCCCTCTCATCCAACCCGGCGATGATTTGGGAGAGATTTTGTTAGCTGCGCTTGTGCAGGAAGATATCACTTTGCAGGAGGGTGATGTTCTTGTACTGGCGCAGAAGATTGTTTCGAAAGCCGAGGGCAGGTTATTTAACCTGACTGAAGTCAATCCCGGTCCGCAGGCGATTGAACTGGCGCAAAAGACCGAAAAAGATGCACGCCTGGTGGAATTGATGCTGCGCGAAAGCCGGAAAGTGCTCCGTTCGCGTAAAGGAACCATCATCGTGGAGCATAAACTGGGATTTGTCTGCGCCAACGCCGGAATTGATCATTCCAATGTGGAAGGATCATGGGGTGACAGCGAAGATTGGGTATTACTGCTCCCGGAAGATCCTGATGCCTCTGCCGCGCGAATCCGGGCAAAACTGGAAGCGGCGGCCGGGGTACGTCTGGGTGTAGTGATTATCGATTCACATGGGCGTGCCTGGCGCCTGGGGACAGTGGGTGTGACGATTGGATTGAGCGGCGTTCCCGGGTTGGTGGACCTGAGGGGCGAGCCAGACATGTTTGGATACCGGCTGCGAATTACCCAGGTGGGCGCCGTGGATGAACTGGCAGCGGCAGCCTCATTGATGATGGGGCAGGCAGCAGAACGGCGACCCGCCGTTCATGTGCGCGGTTTTCCATATCCCTTGCGGGAAGGATCGCTGCGGGAATTAATCCGACCAGAAGAAATGGATTTGTTCCGGTGATGAAATAACACATGTTTGCCATCCTCTCTTTACTGGATACGGAATCGGAAGTCAGGGTGTTTGATCTCTGGCGGACGCTGGAATCTACCTGTGGTTTTGAACGCAATCACGTGACAACGATACCGCACATTTCCTGGCAGGTGGCGGAAAGTTACAACGTAGATGAGGTCAAACGGGTATTAGAGAGATTGGCGAAGGCGAGTAAACCTTTTACCATCCAGACCGCTGGAATTGGAATGTTTACCGGGAATACTCCGGTGTTGTACTTGGATGTGGTCATGAATGAGAAGTTGGATCAGTTTCATCGATATGTGTGGCAGGCAGGTGTACCCTTTGCTCACGGGATCAGCGAATTATATCAACCCGATGCCTGGGTGCCGCATATCACCCTGTCGTACGGGGAAATCACGCCGGGAAATATCGGTTGCGCGTTGGAAGGCTTGGCTTTTCAATCTCTTCGCATGAGCATCCAGATACAGAATGTAGCTCTGGCTTCACAGGAAGACGATCTGACCGGGAAAATCCATCAGGTGTATCCTTTCAGCGTATAAGATTTGAACGAGTATCAATGAGCATTCGTATTGTTGCATTGGCGGGTGGTGTGGGTGGAGCAAAGCTGGCAAATGGATTGGCGCAGGTAATCCCTGCCGGTCAGCTGACGGTTGTCGTCAACACTGGCGATGATTTTACCCATTTTGGGCTGCATATCTGTCCTGATCTGGATACGGTTTGTTATACCCTGGGTGGACTGGCTAATCCGGAGACCGGCTGGGGGCTGGTTGGCGAGTCGTGGCGTGTACTTGAAGGATTAAAGGCGCTGGGCGCTCCCACCTGGTTTCATCTGGGGGACTGCGATCTGGCGACCCACCTGGAACGAACCCGCCGCCTTTCTCAGGGCGAACGGTTGAGCGAAGTGACGCAGTCTTTTTGCAGTGCATGGGGAATCGCTCATACGGTATTACCCATGAGTGATGATCCGGTAGCGACCAGGATCATCAGTGCAGAAGAAGGCGAACTGGCGTTCCAGCAGTATTTTGTTGAGCGCAGATGCCAACCGCGAGTGACGGGTTTTCGTTTCGAAGGCATCGAACAAGCGAAACCTGCTCCAGGCGTGATCGAAGCGCTCGAAACAGCCGATGCCGTGGTCTTTTGTCCATCCAATCCGTGGGTGAGCATCGATCCTATTCTGGCTGTACCCGGTATCCGTGAGCGGGTGGCGGCGAAACCAGTGGTGGCGGTTTCGCCAATCATCGGCGGAAAAACGGTGAAAGGACCCGCGGCGAAGATGTATGCCGAACTCGGAATCGAACCTTCTGCGCTGGCGGTTGCTGAACATTACCGCAGCTTTCTTGGCGCATTTTTTATGGATCCTGTTGATATTGAACACGCCATGAAGATCGAGCGCTGGGGTATAATGTCTATGGTGACGAACACGATCATGTCTGCCCGTGAAGATCGCGTTCGTCTGGCGCG
>JBDKTF010000464.1:0-7399 GCA_039680295.1 Anaerolineaceae bacterium | reverse complement strand
ACTCGCCGCCGGGCAGGCTGCCGCGGGTGAAGTCTGGCTGCTGGCATCCGCGCTGGATGCAAACGGGAATGTGGTGGGCATCCGAAAATGGACCGCCGCCAGTGGATTGGCGGCGGGAAAGACATTACCTTACGATCTCTGGGTATATTCCACCGGAGCGCCGGTGGATCGGGTGGACGTGCAGGTGGAAGTTTACGCCGCCACTGCTGCTGCTACGGCTGCCCCCAAATAAGATATCCCTCATCCACACAGGTCTCATCCCCGGCATTCAGGCAGACCCGGTACACCACCAGAGATCCATTTGGAGCATCAATGGCGGAGACTTTCAGGGTGGACTGTCCCTGCGCGTTGGTCGGCTGGAAGTTGTAGGTCTGGGTCGTACCATCGGGCAGCGTCAGCGTGATCACCGCTTCCAGGTTGGCGATCGGGTTGTGAGAGGCGCGGTCCAGAACTTCCAGATGCACCAACTGGCTGTCGCTGGGAGAAATCACCGGTTGGTCTTCCCACACACGCAGCGTATACGTGTTGGCTTCAAATTCATCGTTGGGACGGGGATTCAATTCCAGATAGCGGCTGCCGAGCGCCGCCGGGCGGATGCGCGCATCTCCCGCGGCGGCAATGTCATAATCCAGACAATACGCACGGAAGCACTGCCGGTACAGGCTGCCTTCCGCGAAGAGCTCGGTCTCTGGTTCGCCCGATACCTCGAATCCGCCGTGCGCGGCGATATATTCTTCAAACACGGTGGGAACATTGTATCCCAATCCGTCCTGCTGGCTGTGGAAGACCATGCGCACGTCATCAATTTTCAAGGCGGGCTGCTGCGGAGCCAGACCCGCGATCTCCGCCAGGGGGCGGAAGTGAATCTCGGATAAATTTTGCGGATCGGCGTAAACCACCAGGTTCTCATAAACCTGTTCCAGCATGCCGTCGCTGGCGGTGTACGGTTCGCTCAGGGGGCGTCCGGTCAGGCTGGATCCCAATGCGGCAATTTGCGCCACGAACGGCTCAGGATGAGTCCGCGTGCGGGCGACAATGGCGTTGGCAACCGTAGAGCGCCGGCAGGCGTGGTCGCATTTCCACGCGCCGTATGCCAGCAGATGCACGGTTCCAGTGGGATCATCCAGCAGGCGGTAAAAGCCCAGGTTGGAAAAATATTGTTCCACACGCCCGCGCTCATAATTGATGCGCACCTGCGTCAGCGGGCGACCAACAAAGCGCGCTCCCTGCATGGCATCGTAAAGGGGCAAAAAGTCCTCGTAGAGCACATATCCATCCACCACCCGCGCGCCCGTCTGATCGCTGATCTGAATGGGGTCATCGCTCATGCTCATTTCGACGCCCAGCGGGGCGAGCGAATAGCGATTTTCGGGGGTTTCCTGCGGGTTGTACACCATCAACGCCGCTTCGGTGTACTGCATCTTGATGCCTTCATGCTCGAACATTGGGCTGATGGCAGCGCCCAGAGTATTTTCGCCCTGTAAAAAGCGATAAAACTCTACAAAAACGGCGTCCACCGCATAAGTGCCTTCGGGGGTGGGGGTGGCGGCTGCCCGCGACGACCCGGTCACCGTGCAGGCGCCCAGAATGAATGCAGCCGTAATGGCAATGACAAGAAAAATCCATGGAAAACGATGTTTTAACGGCATGATTCCCCCCGCGGGTTCCTTGCCCATAAATAACAACGGTACATCATTCTCGGAAATATTCTGGCTGCGTCAATACTTGTATGGACCATGTTTATTATTATAAATGAATTAATTTGTACGTCAAATCAAAACGGCATAGATATGGGGATCTTTGCGCCCAATCTTTCCCACCGGTGGGGGCTCTTGCAAAAGATGCCAAAAAGAAGGAAAGAAGATGAATATCTTCCTTCCTTCCCGTTTTTTAAAGCCAATTCTGAGAATCTTTTTGTGTTTGCGGATGATTAATTCGCCGCGCGGGTATACACATTAAAGGTAGGCGGATTTTCAATCGTCTTTTTCACCTTGCAAAGTTCCGCTGAGCGCACCAGTGAATCGCGGTATTTTTCGGGGAAACTTTCAGGCACCTGAATTTCCAGGTCGATGCTGTCTACCATGCCGTTTGCCGGATTGCTGTTCACCCGTTCCAATATGCGAATTCCTTCGGTGGGGAGGCTGCGCTGCTTGCAAAAACCAAGCACGTAAATTCCCGCACAGGTGCCGATCGAAGAGAGAAACACGGCAAACGGGGTGGGCGCAGATGCCATACCGCCGCCCATTTGCGGCTGATCTGTCGCCACTGTGAAGGGTCCAAAATGCGCATCCACGCGGTCGCCGCCGGGAAAATCAATGAGCATATCCATTGTTCTTTGTCTCCATATAATTTGTTTTAGCCGAACGATGAGCCAATGAGATCGACTTCGTAATTATAGATGGTTCACCGTCTGAAAAGTTACATCTATCACAAAAATGATCTTCTGCTGAATAAAAACGGGGCGGACTGATGTGTCCGCCCACTTTTCCGGCAGGTTCTGCTTCTCCATCCGGTCATGAAGAGCTGCTATGATCCGCTCATGCTGGCAGCCATGTCGATCATTTCTTGCTGATCCACCGCTTCGTCATCCGTTACGATCACCAGATAGACATCACCCTTCTGCCAGTATAGATTTTTGATGAGTAAATCGTTCCGCCAGGTCGAAACCATTTTGCCGCCGTTGGGATCATTGTCATCTTTGACGAATTCGGTATCCCACGCGCCAACCGTAAACACCGCGGGTTGTCCATTCACCATAACATCCGTAAGATTTGCATCTGGCGCAACCTGCATGGGAACAAAGTCGTTCTTTTGCGCCTCCAGCAGCGTGATCGTCTTGGATGCGGTCAAAGAAGGATCATTCGCACCAGGCAGAGGTCGGGTAACCATGTAGGTCAGAATTACCATTCGTTGATTCGTGTCATAATAGGCGCTCTGGAACTGGTATCCTTCCGGGCTGTGATTGGGAGCCAGAACATTCCACCCGATCTGGGCAGAGAGCTGGTTGATCTCAGCCGGTTTCTCATTCGTTTCCTGCGCCGGCGCGGTTTCCTCGGATGACGCTGTATCAGCGGGCGTCGCCAGGACCACGGACGTTGCAGGCACCTGATTGGACGGTGCAACAGACAGTCCCAACCATGCGCTTAATGAAGCACGTACGGTGGGAATACTCAAACTGATGACCAGTAAAGCCAAAAGACATGCGGAAGCAAATTTCCATCCGAAACGGATCGGAAGCATTGAATGTTGTTTCATCGTTTTCCTTGTTTTCTGCCAGGGAGCATCTTCCATTCTCTGGTAATAATGCTGCCCCGGGACAGGTTGATATTCAGATAATATTCTCGAAAGCGGTTGCTTGTGTTTCATCTTAACCTGCTCTCCCTGCGCCGGTTTCTTTGAGGGCAAATTCCTTTTGGATCTTCGCGATTGTCCGGTGAAGATGAGCCGAGACGTTGTTCTCTGTCAGACCAAGATGCCCGGCGATCGTTTTTACACTCCAGTTGAACATGTAACGGAGGATCAGGATATCTCCTTGAGGAATGGGCAAACGCTGCAGTGCATTGAGCACCGATTGAATTTGCTCCTCATCCACCAGAACATCTTCAAAGCCATCTTCCGGATCGGTGATCTCTTCATCCAGCATACTCTCCGCGGGATGCGTCCCTTCGGAACGGCGGTGATCGATAAGGATATTGCGGGCAATGGTGATCACCCATCCAAGGGCTGCGGTCGTACTGCCAGAGAATTGCTGCCGTTTTTCCCAGGCGCGGAAAAAAGCGTCTGCGGTAATTTCTTCGGCTTCATCCCGATTTCCGGCGCATAAAACCATCATATAGCGAAATACGCTTAAGTGCGTCTCTTCATAAAATCTGGCAAAATCCTCCGGTGATTCGATTTTTGATCGAAGTTGTGTATTCAAAAATTTCATGCGCATGATCCCGTTATGATTGAAAGTCTGTACAGCGCTTTCTATGAGGATAAACGGAAAAAGAAGGAAAATCTGACAATCATCGAAAATGATTTTGTTCGCGCACAAAATGCCGCCGCCGGAACGCACCCTAATCTGATCGACGGAATGTTCCTCCCCCGACTCTGCGTTGTATGCCTTTTTCGCCTGTGCTACAATCATAAAATCACAAAGGAGGAAATCTCATGGAACTGGTTACCGTCAAAATTGAAAAACCTGAAGAGATTAACTTTATTCTGGGACAATCCCACTTTATTAAAACGGTGGAAGATATTCACGAGACTCTGGTGACCGCCGTACCCGGCATCAAATTCGGGGTGGCGTTCTGCGAAGCATCGGGCAAATGCCTCATCCGCTGGTCGGGCACAGACGACGCCATGATCGAGCTGGCGAAGAAGAATGCGCAGGCAATCAGCGCGGGGCACAGCTTCATTATTTTCCTGGGCGAGGGCTTCTATCCGGTGAACGTGCTGAATGCCATCGAAATGGTCCCCGAAGTGTGCCACGTCTTCTGCGCAACCGCCAATGAGACGCAGGTCATCCTCGCGGATACAGGCGCCAGCCGCGGGATTCTGGGCGTGGCGGATGGCGAAAAGCCCAAAGGCATCGAAGGCGACGAAGATATTGCCTGGCGCAAGGGCTTTTTGCGCATGATCGGTTACAAAGCCTGAAGCGTTCCTGCCGCGGTTCCAGCGATCACCCCGCTGGTGAACGCCCACTGCAGATTGTATCCGCCGCACGGACCGTTGACATCCAGAATTTCACCGGCGAAAAACAGGTTCGCCGAACGCAGCGATTCCATGCTTTCGGGGTTCACCTCGTCCAATGGGATCCCGCCGGTGGAGACCTGCGAAAATTCAAATCCACGCGTTCCGCGTACTTCCACATGGAACGCTGTCAGCCATTGAAACAATGTCTCCTCCTGCTCACCCGTCAATTCATCCAGACGGGTCTCCAGGGGGAGATGGTTTTTTTCGACCATCCACGCAGCCACCTTGGAAGGCAGCACCGCTTCCAGCATCCCGCCCAGCGGCATGCCCCGATCACGATACTGCGCAAACAGACGGCGCATTTCGGGCGCGTAACGGTGAAGAAAATCAATTTCCAGCCGCATGGGGGTATTGGGGCGCGCGCTGACGTGATGGCTTAAATCCATCACACCGGGTCCATTGATGCCCCACTCGGTAAAGATGATGTTCCCTGTTGTCTGCGCCAGCGGTGTGCCGTTTTCGGACAGCGTCAGATGCGCGTCCAGGCGCACGCCCTGCAAACGGCGCAGCGGGCGTGGATCGGTGAGCAGAGGCGCCAGCGCCGGCGCCACCGGCAGCACGGTATGCCCCAGCGCCTCTGCCAGAGGAAACAGATCGCCGCGCGAACCCAGGGTTGGATACGCCATCCCCCCGCCCGCCAGAATGATCCGGTCTGCGTGGATCGTTTCTCCGCCCGCGGCGGTCGTCAACCGGTAGCCCGATCCCTCCCGGCGCAGCCCGTCGACACGCGCGTTAAGCACGCATTCCACGCCCGCCAGCGCCAGATGCGCTTCGAACAGATCCACCACGTTGGCGGCTGAATTTGAAACCGGATACGTCCAACCGTCATCGGTGGCGTAGGTGGGAATGCCCATTTCCGCCAGGCGTGCCAGCAGCTCGGCATGACCAAAACGCTCGAGCGCGTGCGCCACAAAGGTGGTATTCGTGCAGTGATACGCCGCCGCGCGCACATTGGCGTTGCTCAGGTTGCAGCGCCCGCTGCCCGTCACCAGCAATTTTCGTCCCACGCGGGCATTGCCGTCCAGCAGCAGCACGTGCGCGCCCGCACGCCGCGCTTCCAGCGCCGCCATCATTCCGGCGGGTCCTGCGCCAACCACCGCCACGGTAAGAGTTGGGTTTTTCATAAGGGTAAATCCTCCCGATTTCCACCCATCCCCGCCGGCAAAATCCGATCAAAATGAACATCTCTGGCGGGGAGGAATAGGGGGGTAGGGTCGCATATATTGATGCAAATCAGCGCCATTCAACAGACCAGTTTCATTATACCTTGCGATCCAACGAAAGTTGCCAACACCCCGAAAGTAACATTTTAATCTGAGGCACCACGCAACCCATCTTTTCGTAATAACAGCAGTGTTAACAATTGTTAACACAAATTCATTCAAAGCGCAAACCGTGAACCTTGTCGATTGAGTTCTTGTTCGCTATAATGAGTTCCAAATGGATATTCGTCGATTGATCGCTCCATTGCTGATTCTCGCGCTGGGTTTGAGTGGATGCCGCCCGGCGACTTCAGACACACCCCAAACCGGTACAGCCACAACTCCTCAGGTTTACATGCAAAACAAGGGTTCCGATACCATTGTCAATCTGGCATTGGCGTGGGCGGAAAAATATCAAGACATGCACCCTGAGGTCAGCATATCGGTCACCGGCGGCGGAAGCGGCACCGGCATAGCAGCACTGATCAGCAACACGGTGGATATCGCCAACGCCTCCCGCCAGATTAAACCAGAAGAAATCAAAGAAGCCGAAGCCAACGGCGTCACCCCCAAGGAATTTGTCATCGCGCGCGACGCCATTGCAGTGATCGTCAATCCCAACAATCCGGTGCAGCACCTTTCGCTGCAGCAGATCTCGGATATTTACACCGGCAAAATCACCAACTGGTCTGAGGTTGGGGGAGAAGACCGTCCAATCGTTAAGCTCTCGCGTGAATCCAACTCCGGCACCCACGTTTATTTTTTGGAAGCCGTCATCCGGTTGGGAAACTCAAAGGATAAAACCATATTCTCTGCGGATACGCTGCTGCTCCCATCATCAGAAGGGATTATCTCTGAAGTGCGCGACAATCCAAACGCCATCGGTTATGACGGCTTGGGTTACGTTACTGCGGATGTAAAAGTCATTGGCGTTTCCGGAAAAAACGGCGGCGACTATATCATGCCTTCTGTGGAGAGCGTGAACTCTGGCGCTTATCCAATCGCGCGCGATCTGTATATGTACACCAATGGAGAACCCAAAGGCGCAATCAAGGAATATCTGGATTGGAGTTATTCCGCCGATGCGCAAAAAATTGTGCGCGAATTGGGATTTGTGCCGATTGCAGGAGGAACTGAATCGTGAAACCGGGAAGCAAACGGAGCGAATGGCTGATCACCATCCTGATTCAGTTGATGGGATATTCTTCCATTCTCTTTGTCGCGCTGATTTTTTACTTCTTATTAAGTGAAGGTCTGCCGGCTTTTGGCAAAGTGGATATGACGTCGCTCTTCAGCGTGCGCTGGTATCCCACCGAAAGTTATTTCGGCATTCTTCCGTTGATCTTTGGGTCATTAATTGTCACGCTGGTTGCCATGCTTATCGCAGTGCCGTTTGGAATCGGCACTGCGGTTTATATCTCTGAGGTCGCGCCAAATTGGGCAAAAGAAATTCTGAAACC
>JBDKTF010000390.1:0-3595 GCA_039680295.1 Anaerolineaceae bacterium | reverse complement strand
CGGAAGCACTTGAAACCGCACTGGGTATCCTCCAGACCGGGCAGCACGATCATCTTGACCAGCAGGTTGAAAGCCCGACCAATGAAGTGGCGGTGCGCCGGTTCGTTGTATCGCACTGCGCCCGGTGCTTCGCGCGAACCGATCGCCACGTCCACGCCCGTCAGCACAGGCGGCAGAAAATGGTTGATCTCCTCCACCGGCATGGACAGGTCGGCATCGCAGATAAACCGAAATTCACCGCGCGCAGAGAGCATGCCGCGCTTCACCGCCAGACCTTTGCCGCTCTGCTCTTCGTGCAGCACCCGCAGCCACGGGTAACGGGCGGCAGCAGACTGTGCCAATTCCAGGGTGCGATCGCTGCTGCCATTTTCGACCACCAGCACTTCCACTGAATACGGTTGGGCAGTGATAAAAGTATCCAGCGCCCCCAGCGTGTGCGGGAGGCGCTGTTCTTCGTTGTATGCCGGAACAATAATGGAGAGATACGGTTCGCTCAAGGGATTTATGCAAAGAGGATGGCGGCAATGATAATGATGATGAGCAGCAAAACTTCCGCGCCCGCCATGATTGCCAGCAGCCGGGTCTGTTTTGGAGTGAGCCTGGCGCGCTTTTTGGCGGCGGCTTTCTTTTCTGCGAGCAGCGCCGCTTTTCGTCGCTCTTCTTCTGGATCAGGCTCGGGTGGAACGCTGGCTTGCTGAATGGTGACCGCAATCGCCTGCACCGCGGCGCCCGGCAGATTGACGTCTCCCTGCTGCAAACCAGCAGCAAAGCTGGACATCCCATCCTGCATGACCACGCGTACCACCGGGCGCACGGTTTCGACATGCATCCCCGGGTCCAGGCAAAGAAGAACACCGTCCACCGGGGCTTGCAACCCGGCACGCAGTAAAATCCCCTGAACGGCTTCGATCATCTGTCCGATTACCTGCATCAGATTGGGACGCACCTGGTGATAATGCCCATTTTCCATCAATGACCAGGCATCCGCTTTGGCACGGTAAACCCCTTTGAGCGCCGTGGCGTAGACGATCTGGATCCCGGTGGGACCCACGATAATGAAGGGCGCCGCTTCTTCGATACCCGGCAGTGGACAGTTCACCAGCATGGTAAAACGGGGATCCAGCAGGCGCGACAGGTTCGTACGCGCATTTTCCATCAGCTTTAAATCGTCGTACCATGAAAAGCCATTCTGGATCGTCCCCAATACCCGATCCACCAGGCTCATGTTGACGGTGCTGAGGGGGCGTTTCGAACAATCGATGATCTTCAAGATGACCTCCCAATTTCAAGGGTATGCATCGGTCAGACGATCAGAACAACGGCGCTTCCAGATGATCGTTTGCGGGTACAGCCCGGTCAGAGGTGATCACATCTCCCGCCAGTATCACCGGACGCGTGATGTCGAACACAAAACCCAGATACGGCTGGCGTATGCCGATGGCAAAGCGTTTCCCGGCTTTCAACCGCCGCACCAGGTCTTCGCGTTTCAAGAGTTCATAATCGGAATACGTTGATCCGCGGCGTTCAAAATAACGCACCAACGCGATTTTCCCATCGGGTGCGTAGCGTACCGATTCGATCACGCCATCCACTCTGTGCGTCATGGGCGCCTCCCATCCGCAAAGGGATAAAAAAGGACACTGCACCCCGTTGACCCACACTGCCTGAACAGGCGTCCGAGGGATCAGCGTGGACAGCGTCCAAAAGAAAAATGGTCGGGGTGGGCGGACTTGAACCGCCGACCCCCGCGTCCCAAACGCGGTGCGCTGCCAACTGCGCTACACCCCGCCAAGTAAGAGTATAATGCGAATGGGCTTGAACCGTCAAGCGATTATTCAACGTCAGGACGAAAAATCCACCCATTTTGTTTGCATTTTTGTACACTCTGAGCCAAATCGACCACCCACAATGCCCAAATTCCCTCAAAAGCTCCTCTTGATTTTCGTATTGCTGGCGCTGACCGCCTGCACGCCCGCGGCTCCGGCGGCTGTTTTCACCGCCACCCCTGAAGCCACCGCCGCCCTGGCGACGCCCACCCCCAGTCCGCTTCCAGCGGAACCCACCGCCACCGCGGCGCCGACCGTTCCCGCGTGCCTGAACCAGCCGGGGAAAATGGAAGCGCAGACCCTGACCAGCACGCTGCTGCCCAAACCGCTGCGCTTCAGCGTGTACCTGCCGCCGTGCTATGAGGAAAACACCGATCAGCGCTATCCGGTGCTGTATCTGCTGCACGGGCAGACCTATACCGAGGATCAGTGGGTGCGGCTGGGTGTGCCCGAGATCGCCGACCGGTTGATCGCGGCGGGCGAGGTGGCGCCTTTCATTGTGGTGATGCCCTATGATTCGGATTATCGCCAGCCCACCGAGTACAAGTTCGGCGAGGCGCTGACCGGCGAGCTGCTGCCTTGGGTGGACAGCCATTACCGCACGCGCGCCGATCGCGATGACCGCGCGGTGGGTGGACTTTCCCGCGGCGCCGCCTGGGCGGTGCACTTCGGGTTGTCTGAGTGGAAGCTGTTCGGCGCATTCGGGGCGCATTCGCTGCCCGTGTTCTGGACGGACACACCCCAGGTCCCCGGCTGGCTGGCGTCCATACCGCGCGCGCAGCTCCCGCGCATCTATATGGACATGGGCAGCAGCGACCGCGAGCTGGCGTCCACCGCCGAGTTCGAAGCGCTGCTCAACCAGAAGAACGTCCCGCATACCTGGATTCTGCGCAGCGGTTTCCACGACGAAGCCTATTGGAGCAGCCACGTGGTGGAATACCTGCGTTGGTACGCCGCCGGTTGGGAAAAGGCAGCGAATTGATCCGCAAATAACCGCGAATTTATTAGAAAGAAGATGCAGGTTGGGTTGAGGACAGTTGCTCTCAACCCAACCTGTTCATAAAGGTGATTTTTTCACCATATACCAGTTGCATGATAAAATTTGCCCGTTTTAAATGAATATACTCTTACTGGTTGAAGGATCGCCGCATATCGTGATCCAAGGAAGGATATATGAACACGCGTGAGCTCATTTCTCCAGAATTACAAAAAGAACTGATCGAATTTACCCGCGACCTGGTCCGAATCAGGAGCGTCTCGGGGCACGAGGAAGAAGTGGTCCGCTCCATTGCTGCCCGGATGAAAGCGCTCGGATACGATGAAGTCACAATTGATTCCATGGGAAACGTGGTCGGCAGAATTGGTCACGGCAGCGAGACCCTTCTGTTCGATTCACACATCGACACCGTGGCGGTCAATGACGAGGCGGAATGGGATGTGCCTCCGTTCAGCGGGGAAATTGTCGATGGGCGGCTTTATGGACGAGGCTCGGTCGACATGAAATCCGGCGCGGCGGCGTCGGTGTACGCAGGAGCGATTGCGAAGCAATTGGGGCTGACCGCAGGCAGGACCCTCTACGTCTCGTGCAGCGTGTTCGAGGAAGACTGCGATGGCGAAAATCTGAAAAATGAGTTCAAAGAATTGAAGATCCAGCCAGATGCGGTGGTGATTTGTGAGCCGTCCAACAACATCATTACCCTGGGGCATAAGGGTAAAGCGCAGATCACCATTCAGACCCACGGCGTTTCTGCGCACGGCTCCGCGCCTGA
>JBDKTF010000489.1:0-2573 GCA_039680295.1 Anaerolineaceae bacterium | reverse complement strand
CCGGCACGGTCACCATTACCGATTCAACGTTCTCAGGGAACAGTGCCAATCAGGGCGGAGCCATCGCGAATGGGGCGCAGGTTACCGTCACCGGCAGCACGTTTACCGGCAACAGCGGCAGCGCAATTTCCAACAGCGGCACGTTGAACGTAACGAACAGCACCTTTTCGGGCAATACAGGCGGCTTGACTGCCGGGGCTATTTATTCCACAGGAAATTTATCGGTGAACTTCAGCACCATTACAGGAAATACTTCCACCATGGGATACAGCGGCGGCATTCGTATCAATTCCGGCACGGCAACGGTCAATAACACCATCCTTGCCAATAACCTGTATAACAATACATTAACCAACTGCAGCGGAGCTTTCAGCGGTTCGAATAATCTATCGGATGATGGCACCTGCGGAACCAGTTCCGTCTCGACCAATATCCATCTGGGCAGCCTTGGAAATAACGGCGGCAGCACCCAGACCATCCCTATTCTTGAAGGATCAGATGCGATCGATCATGCAGTTTGCGGTGCCGTCACAACAGATCAGCGCGGAATCAGCCGCCCTCAGGGAACAGCCTGCGATATTGGTGCATTCGAATTCGTTGCCCGCTGGTGGGTATATTTGCCAATGGTGATCAAATAGGTCTGCGCGTAAAGGGATTGAGCCGAAGTTCGGCGAATTTTCGGGCAAGCATCACGATGTAGATCGCATCGTAGATGAAAATGGTGATTCCCAACGCCAGGATGAGGCGGCTGCCCGTGCCAATGGTAAACTGGATGGTCGGCGCCAGGGTGCCCAGGCATTTGAAGACCGCAATCCCCATGGATTGACCGTCCACGCTGCCGCGGCGCACCAGCATGGTGACGAACAGAATGGACATCAGTAAATTCTGCGGGAATGCCGAATAAGCGGCGCCCCAATAGCCCTCGAACTCCAGGTGAATAAAATACACTGCGAGAAAACCGGTCAGAAATGCCGCAACGCTCCAGGGGATAAAGGATTTTTCCGCGGAAGCGGGGAAATCTTTGCGTCCGTACCTGAAGTAGGTGTAGACGATCACGGCATCCAGCAGAAACCAGATGACGTTGACCACCCATTGGGCGCTGAAATCCTGCTTCACCAGAAAACTGAAAATAAACTCCCAGGCGAAATTGAACGCCAGCGCAAAGAGGGGCATGCCGTAAGTGTGGTCTTTGAAACCCCGATAGATAATGGCGAGGTACACCACCGACCAGCTGATGCCGCTGATTAACGTCAGAACGATCGAAAGCGTCGGAGACATTTCTATCCTCCCAGAAAGAGGCGGTGATACATCACAATGCTGCCAGCCACCGCCACATTATACGATGCGCGGTTGACCGATTCAATGGCGATCAGATCGTTGCACAGCGCCGCCGCTTTGGGCGGCAAGCCCATGTCTTCCGAACCCAGCAGGTAAATGGCGCACTGCGGGTGTTTGTACGCCGCCAGCGGAGCGCCGCCAATTTCCACGCCCACCAGCACCGCCCCCATTGGGCGCGCCGCCAGCATTTCCTCGATGGTTTCATAACAGCGCAGCGGAATCTGCACATGCGTATTGGAGGTGTCGCTGGTCTGTCGTTTGTAGGGTTTGCCCACGGTGAAGATGCCCGCCGCGCCCAACTGGTACGCCGAGCGCCATAACGTGCCCACGTTCACGTCGTTGCGCGGATGATAAATGCCAATTTCAAAGTAGCTCAATCGAAACCTTCGCTTTCACTTGACTCTGACCCTGCCAGAGGGTGTATAAACAAACCGCCAACCTTCCTCAATTTTCAGGAGATCTGCCATGCAAGAGACACAGGAACTTCTTCATTATTTTTCCCTGCCCGGACCCATGACCGACGCACGCGAATATCACGACCGGTTGAAAGAACTGCCCACAGCGCTGACCGACCTGGTCAGCGCGCTGCAAGGCATCAGCGTGCACATCTTCTGGGCAGAAGGCTACGGGCTGAAGCTCGACGAAACGCGCCAGTCTGAGGTGCAGATCCGCCCGGTGGACGCCAAGCTGGCACGGCTGCTCGAACTGGATTCGCACCCTTTGAATGAACCGCGCGAACTCGAAAAGCGGCTGGTATGCAACTGCCGCGACATCTCCACGCTGATGGCAGCGTTCCTGCGCGGACAGGGCATTCCGGCGCGCGCACGCTGCGGGTTTGGTACCTATTTTATCCCCAATCACTACGAAGATCACTGGATGGTCGAGGTATGGAATGCGAACGAGAAACGCTGGCAGCGGGTGGACGCCCAACTGGATGCGCTGCAGCAGGAGAAGTTGAAGATCAATTTCAATCCGCTGGACATGCCCGAAGGGGCGTTCGTGCTGGCGGGAGACGCCTGGCAAATGTGCCGGAGCGGCAAGGCAGACCCCGATACATTCGGGATCTTTGAATGGCATGGTTGGGATTTCATCCGCGGCAACGTTTTCCGCGATCTGCTCTCGTTGAACAAGATCGAGACCCTCCCCTGGGACTGCTGGGGATTGCTGGAAACACCGTACGCGGAGTGTACACCGCAGCAGCAGGCGCTGGTGGATGAAGCGGCGCGGATTTCGGC
>JBDKTF010000609.1:0-12324 GCA_039680295.1 Anaerolineaceae bacterium | reverse complement strand
ATAAAGCCTTCGCGGCGCGCGTTTTCGATGACCGCCAGCAAAGGGTCGAAGTAACCGCGGGTGTTGAGCAGCCCGATGGGTTTATGATGCAGTCCGATCTGTGCCCAGGTGAGGGTCTCGAAAAGCTCATCCAGTGTGCCGTATCCGCCCGGCAGCGCAATGAAAGCGTCTGCAAGCTCGCTCATGCGCGCTTTGCGCGTCTGAATATCAGGGGTGACTTCCAATTGGGTTAATCCGTTGTGGATAAGAACGGGTGTATTGAGGTTTTCGGGGGTTACTCCGATGACTTCGCCGCCGGCGTTGAGCACACCGTTTGCCACCGCGCCCATCAATCCGGTTTTTCCTGCGCCGTACACCAGGCGAATGCCTGTTTGCGCCAGGATTGTGCCAAGGTGATCAGCTTCGGTGTAATAGTCCGGGTGAACATTGTCAGCACATCCGCAGTAGACACATATATTTTTAAAATGATGGGTACTCAAAGAAAACCTCGAAAGGGGAAGATGATTATAGAAAATGATAATCCATACCTGATTATAAATCAGAGATCGGATTCAAAGGATGTATGTGAAATGGGTGATTGATTCTGTAAGGCGCCCGGTTGGTAGTTCATGTGATTGAAACCTACTCACGTCACTTCCATGTCGTGACGATACCGTGGTTCGAGAAATTATAGGATCAATCTTCCTATCTGGATCAGGGGGGTCATTGTTGGGAGATGGGATCAGATGGATCTGTGTTCAACAGCACTTCTGCGAGGTGTGAGGTGTCGGGCAGAATCAGATCGGCTCCAGCGCGGCGCAGTTCCCGTTCGGTGCCGAAACCGCACAGCACGCCCACCGTCTGTGCTCCCGCCAGCTTTCCGGCACGAATATCCACGGTGGTATCGCCGATCATCAGACACGCTTCAGGCGAAACATCCATCTGCTGTGCTGCCCAGAGAATGGGGTCTGGAAAGGGCTTGGTATGTTCGCAGGTATGCGCTGTAATCACGCTGTGAAAGAACGGCAGCAGGTTGAACTGATTGAGAAAAAGCAGGGTACCTTTCTGATTGCGCGCGCTGACCACCGACATGGGAAAGTGGGGATGCAGCTTTTCCAGCAGCTCATGCGTTTTTGGGATCAGCCAGAAATTCTCAGGTTTGCGTCCCCAACCGAGACGGGCAATCTGATCTGACAGACGCGCCAGCGCGGTGTCAAACCCCAACCGGTCGGGAATGCCGTAAATGAAGTTGCCCGGCGTTTCCACGCTCATCACCAGCCAGCGGGCGAAAGCGTGCGGATCCTTCTGGTGAAACAGCCAGCGGACAAATGCAAGACGTTGGGAAATGACATGAACGGCGTGATTATCGGTATCACTCAATGTGCCGTCCACATCGAAGCATAAGGCACGGATGCGTGCAATATCCAGAGGCATGATTATGGTTCCAACAAGGAAAGCAGCGATTGCGCAGTGTTTTCGGGTGCGATCAGCCAGAGCGTTTGCTTGCCCTGATGAATGAATTCCACCTGTCCGGCGCTGTCCTGCCAGGTCCAATGATTACCGGTTGATGCGGTTCGTTCTCCCCAGCGTTTCGTACCGTAAGTTTCAAACGCATTGGCAAATTCCTCTGCGTCAGATTCACTGTCCCAGGTGGTAGAGAGCACCAGCACGGATTGGTGCGTCGTCGCATTGCGGTAGATGGCATACCGATCGCCGCCCCATCCGGCAGCGGCATCGCGTGCCACATCTTCAGATAAGCGATCGGCTTCGTCGCGTCCAAACGCCAGAATCAGGTAGGTGTACCACTCGCCCATGTCTGCTGAATCCACCAGTTCCCAACCGGATCCCAGGGTGGGCAGCAGATCGGGAAGGGTCACTTTGATTGGCTTGTCGGAAGGATATTTTTCGGGGTGCAAGATTTGCTCTGTGGAGAGGGGAGGATTGGCGTATGCGGCGTCCACCGCCTGCCAGTTGCCCTGATCGTAGAGCGTTTGCACGAATTCCAACCCCTGTACGTACGGGAAAGTGAAATCTTCATGAAGGAAGGCAGGCAGCGAGTCGTAAACGGGGCTCGAGTAATTCTGATAGAACGCCTGCGCATCTGCCTGATCTTTGGCAGTGGCATATTTGCTGAACCAGATTCGTTCCACCATCGAGGCATCGCCTTCGGTCAACGCCTGAACGGCAGCGCAGCGTTCAGTCTCATCAAGACAGTCTTTGTCATTGATGCGCAGACCGTTTTGCAGGTCGTAATTTTGGTCCTGCAAGACGTGCGTGTACTCATGGGCATAGGTCATGCGTTCCACGCCATTGAAGCCGGTGTCTTGAATCACATACATCTGCTTAACTTCGGGATCGTAAAAGCCTGCCACCTGTTCTGAATACAAATCCTTGTAGAGTTGAGTCAGATCGGTTTCGGGGTAGAGCAGCCCCAAGAGAGAAAGCACCAGCACATCGTTTTGGGCATCCGCCTCGGTGTAATCTTTGAAGAAATCATCCGTCACCTTTTGTTTCAATTCATCGGCGGTCAACAGGGCGCGGTCTACGGCGTAAAGGGGCTGTAAACCGCGTTCTTCAATCACCTGATTTTGAATTTCGTTCATCTGGACGCGGTCTGCATAGGGTACCGCGGCGCCAGCCGGGGTGGGATGCGGTGTGCCGCCGCGCAGGGTTGGCGTGGCTGCCAGCGTGGGGCGTTGGGTGATAACGCGGACGGTAGGAGTGGGTTGCGAAGATGCCCAGATGCCCACGCCTGTGCCAATGATGCCCAGAACGGCGAGACCGCAGCAGGCGAGGAGAACCAACACGAAACAGGTGATTAGAATGTGACGGGTTTTTGGCTGCATAATGGTTCCATTGTACTCAGAAAATGATCTGGCGGGAACGATTGCCCGGAAAATAAATAATCGAGGGGTCTGGATTCAGGCTTCAACGTTGCCGCGGGTGATCAAGCGCTGCCGTCAGCATAACGGTGGCAATTCCATGGATGGCTGCACTGCTTTAGCGGTATGCGGCGATGCCGGATTCAAATGCTTCCAGGTCATTGTGCTCAATGCCGAAGAGGGCTTCTTGCAGCGCAAAAGTGGAGGCGTAGAAATACGCCCGTTCCAGGTAACTCTCGGCTTCGGGGTAGTCCAGCAGCATCTGGCGCACGAAACTTTCGCCGTACCCGGCAGGTCCAACCAGCCCGGCGATATCCACTGCCGGATCGCCGATGCCCGCGCTGCCAAAATCAATCACTCCGCTGAGGATCTGTTGATTTTCATCCACCATGATATTCCCTGGACCGAAATCGCCGTGACGCAGCGCGGGGGTGAAATCATTGCCTGTGCGGGAAAAAAATTCATCGAACTGGCAGCAGACGTTTTTCCATGCGTGCGGCGACATGTGCGGTTGCAATACCGCCTGAAATCGTTCAAACAAATGCTGCCATTCTTCCACATGATCCTGCTGCGGCAAATTCAGCGCGCCAGAGATGGGTGTAAGATGCAGCGAACGCAAAAAGCATGCCAGATCGTGCGCTGCCCGAACCTGCTTTTCGGGAGGAAAGGATGCCAGAATATCTGGGAAAAGGGGTTTTCCGGGGATCATCGGATAGCCCATGAATGCCTGTCCCGGCTCATGGGGTTCGAAAGCGCGGTAGAGCGGGTTGGGGATTTCCAGCGGCAAACGCCCCTGCAACTCGGTCAGCAGGGTGGCTTCTGTGAGCAGATTCTGCACGCCTTCGAGGCGGCGTGGAAAACGAAAGATGATGTCATTGTTGATGATCAGAACGTCGTTGTTTTCACCGCTGTCATTGAAATACACTTCATCCACGGGTAAGGTCGGGTAGCACTCATTAATCCGTTGAACGAAGAGAAGCATATTCTTCATGGAACCTCGGTTGCAATCAAGATGTACCGGCAATTTCACGATAGAACGCCGCTACTTTCGGCATAACCGTACGCACATCTGCGCGCTGACGGATGATCTCCAGATTGCGTTGTGCGGCGCGGTCGCGCAGGTCGGGATTCTCGAGGGCAGCGATTACAGCGGCAGAAAGTGTTCCCGGGTTACCCGGGTCGACCAACAGCCCGTTGACACCGGGTGTGACCCACTCGCGCAGCGATTCGATATCTCCTGCGACCGGCAGACAGCCCAATGCCATCGCTTCGAGCAGGGAGTTGGGCGTGCCGTCGTGCACGCTGACGGAAACGGATACCTGTGCGCGTGCCATCCAATCCCACAGAGCCGGCTGCGGCAGTGGCGGCAGCAGCCGGACACTCTTTTCAAGGTGCAAGTTTTGCACCCAGCGGATGGCTTCGGGTTGCCCTGCCATGGCTGGACAGACAAAAAGGGTATTTGGGAAACGCTGCAGGATGCCGGGGATGGATTGGAAAAAAGTATCGGTGCGCACGCTGCCGGGACGCAGCCCGCGCGGGTTGAGCACCAGCGGCACATCCGCGGGCAGGTCTTCGATGGGAGCGCGTCCGCTTGTGACCTGTTCCAGGTCTAACCCACCTGCGCCGGGGACAGACAGGGTGGGCGCATCGGGATCGAATCCCCACAGTCTGCCCAAACGGATATCGCGGTGAGTGTCTGCCATCAATCCATTGGCGCGGTGCAGGGTCTGTAGCGTCAGCTTGCGCATGGCATTGGAACCCTGGGCGTGGAAGGTCAGATCATTGCCCCAGGTGGACACGATCAGCGGCGTGCCGGGGGGCAGGGTGCCTGCCAGCATTCCCTCAAAGGGAATGCGCAGCGCGTGAACCAGATCGGGTTTGATTTCAGCGACCAGTTTACGCAAACGCGGCGCCAGCAAACGCACAGAAAGGGGACCCAACCGGTAGCGACCGAGCAGGAAAATGCCGCGGAAGCGCTTCACCCAGCTTTGCCTGGATGCGCCGGTGTTGGGTGATATTCCCGTGCTGCCTGAACCACCCCAGCGGCTAAATGCGACCGGAATTACCGTCAAACCAGCCAGGCTTTCCCCGAGCAATTCGTGCAGAGAATCTTCGTCGCAGGGGAAGGTGGATACCAGATACAGTTCCATGCCTTCGTCTGCAAGCCCCTTGAGCCAATGGCGCGTCGTGGGGCTGCGTCCATCTGCGACCAATAAAACACGCATGGATTTATTCTCCATAGTCTTTCAGTACCAGCACACCCACGGCGGCAGGCTGAATGGCGCAGGTGATGGGGGTCATTCCGAGGACCTCGCCATCCGCCTGAATGCGTTGAGGCGGGTCGGCGTCGATGCGTATTTTTTGCCCCTGCCAGCGCATGATGGAGCCTTCATCGCTGCCAATTCCGCTGATACTGGAATACAGGTTGATGATGGAAATCAATCCTGGTTTGCGCAGTAACCCCACCTCGATCGACCCTGATTTAAGATTCGTGATGCCGAAAAGGGGAAAATTGACGTTTCCGCCCAATCCGAGGAGACAGGTGTATCCATCCATGGTGACGGACTGTTCATCGATCTGGATGGTATAGGTCGCCATGCTGGGTGCATGCAGCGCCTGCACAGCAGCCACGCCATACGCAAGGAATCCCAGACGATCTTTGAGTGTGCGGTCGGCGATTTCGTATAGATGAGCTTCCGTGCCCACGCCGACCATCTGGAGGAAGGAATGATCGTTTATTTTTCCAACATCGATTCGTTTGATCACCGAATCAGAATCCACCAGCAGCGCACAGGCAGCGCGCAAATCGCGTGGAATATACAGTGAGGTTGCCACCGCATTGGTTGTGCCGCCTGGAAGAATGCCGAGCGGAACGTCGGTTCCCACCAAACCGCCGGCAACATCGGCGATCGTGCCATCGCCGCCGTAGGCGGCGACAATGTTGAACCCGGCTTGAACGGCTTCGTGCGCCAGACGCCCACCGTCTCCAATTTCCTTTGTGATCAGCAATTCCCAATCCACTCCGGCTTCCTTGAAGACCTGGTTGATGATCCTCAGCACCGGGCGATCTTTTCCGGAGGCAGGATTAAGGATCAGGCAGATATGACGGCGTTTATCACTGGGATGGATACGCGGAATGGTTCGCCGGGCTTTCAAACGGTATGAAAGCGCATTCGTGAAACGAGAACCCCAACGAGGATGAAGTATTTTCATGTTTGGTCAATTCTATGTGAGTTGCGCCTGATGGCTGGATGTATCAACATCTTCACCCGGCGGGAACCAGAAGGGCGCCTTTGAACATCATTCAATTTATGGTGCTACAAGCAACCTTCTTACTTTGGTGAGGTTGATCGATCTACATTGATTATAGAACCAATTGCACCGATAAATACTTCTGCCATGGTTTCAAGATTGATTTCCTCGCGCACAATGCGGAATGATTCGACGCCCATTTCTCGCAGGCGCGAAGGTTGCGCCAGCGCCTGCGACAGGGCATCTGCGAGGCTTTTTTCATCCACACCTGTGGGAAGCTGCCAGCCATTGCCCGGGCGCACGAGATCCGCCTGTGTTCCGTCGGCTTCTGCGACCATCACAGGCAGCGCATGCGCCATGGCTTGCTGAACTGCCAGTCCGCCGGTACCCGGCAGGACGAAAAGATCCGCGGCGGCATAGAAAGGCAGGAGCGCATCGCCCGTGTGCGCGCCGTGAAATTTCGCGCGCGGATAAACCGCAGATGCCAGGGTTTCGAGTTCGGCGCGTGCGGGTCCATCGCCCACAATATCCAGGTCCGGTTGAATTTGCGCGGGAAGCATGGCGCAGGCGCGCAGCAGCACGTCCAGACGCTTGCGCGCCTGAAGTCTGCCGACAAATAACAGCCGCGGCGCGCCCGTAAAAGAAGCGGAACGCTGCGGAAGAGGATGGTTGGGTCGCGGCGCGGCGGCGTTGGGCGCCACGAATACCCGCTGCGCCGGGAAACCAAGCGCACAGTATTGTTCCGCACCCTGCTGGCTGTAGGTGATGAGCGCGTCGAATTGTTTGAGCAGCCGATGACGGGATGATCCGCGCAGACGGCGGAATGGACCGGTGATCTGCGGTGCGCCCAGCCCCCAGCCGATCACCGGTTTGCCGTGGCTGTGCATCCAGCGGATCGCGGCGGGTGTGCGCAGGTAACGCGGGTTGGCTTCCACGATCAATACATCCGGGCGGGTTTCACGCAGCCAATCGATCAATCCAAGTTGAAGGCACAGGTAGGCTTTTCCTGAAAAGAGGTGCAGGTTGCGTCCCAACGTCAGGTGTGCCGCGTTCAGTTTCTGCGCCGTTTGGATCGATTCTGCGGGGCGGGGTTCACCGGCAAACACGTCCAGACCACCCCGGCATAATCCCGCCAAGGTATCGAAGAAGGAGGCGCGATATTCAGGAAGCACCCGCTGGATCAATCCCACATGTCCATCAAAGGTCAGCATGCGTCACCCCAGCAAAGCGGCAAGATAGCCCTCCACCATGGTATCCAACCCGAAATGCGCTTCGGCTTGAGCGCGGGCTGCCCGGCGGTACGCGGGCAGGTCGTGGAGAATTTGCGCCGCGGCATCTGCCAGCGGCGCGATGACGGGCGGCTCGAGTTTCCAGTAATCGCTGCCGTAAGACGCCACGACACCTGCGTCATTTGCCACCATTTCGCCCAATGCGCCGGTATCGAAAGCCACCACGGGCAAGCCGCACGCCAATGCTTCGACCACCGAGTTGGGGCAGGCGGCGTTGAGGTCGGCGGAAAAAAAGATGTGCGCGGAACGGTCGAGAATGGGAATGCGTTCGCGGGGAATGATTCCCAGCCAGTCAATTCCGCCAGCGCGGTGTTCAAACTGCGCGCGCAGCGCCGCGGGGGCGTCGCCTGCCACAGCCAGCCGCAGCGGCAGACCATGACGGGTTTGCAGGTCTTCCACCAGCGCTGCGGCGTTTTCAAGCCCTGGTTCGTTGCCGCCACCCAGGTGCCCTTCCACCAGCAGCAGACGCAAATGATCTGAAGGCAGGTGATTTTCCCCTTCCGGTGTATAGGCGGTGAGGTCTACGCCGTTATAAACAACAGAAGCGGGTTTATCAGGCACACCGTAGACCCGTTCCCACCAGTTTTGTGAAAAATGCGATTGGTACACGATGCGCGTTGCCAGATTGCGGCGAATGAAGGAAAGCAGAGCGTTATTGGCTTCAGACCGCAGGTAATGCCGCATACCGGTATTGCGCTGGCGGTGAATCCAGTTCATCCCGTTCAGACGCTGGACGATGCGCAGCCCGCGTTTTTTCGCGCGCCGTATGGCTGCCAGGTCTCTCGTTCCACCGATCACCAGCAGCGCCGCAGCGGACGGGTCGTCGGGATCAAACGTCACCCCCACGCCACGCGCTGCCAGACCCTGCGCCAGTTTTGCGGCGAAGGATGCCGGTCCGCCCAACCCTTGCAGGTTGGGCAGCAGCGCAATGCGGGTGGAAAATCGGTCGTCTGTCATCCTGCTCCGGCGAATGTATTCAACAGCGCCCGAACGATCTGCTCTGCTGCATGACCATCTCCAAAAGGATTGACGGCATGCGCCATGGCAGCGTGCGCGGCGGGATCGTCCAGCAGACGGCGGGCTTCGGAAATGATGCGGTCAGGGGCAGTGCCTACCAGTTTGAGCACGCCTGCTTCCACTCCTTCGGGGCGTTCGGTAACTTCGCGCAGCACCAGGGTGGGAATGCCCAAACCGGGAGCTTCCTCCTGAATGCCGCCCGAATCGGTTAACACCAGCGAAGCGTGTTTCATCAAATGCACCAGAGGCAGATAATCCAACGGGGGGAGCAGCAGCAGGTTGGGAATGCCGTCCAACAGACGGTGAGCCGGTTCCTGCACGTGCGGGTTGAGATGCACCGGGTAGACAAACAGGATCTCATCCCGGTAGGTCTCTGCCAGATTTTTGAGCGCCGCAAAAACATCTTCCAGCGGCGCGCCGAAATTCTCGCGGCGGTGGGCGGTGATCAGCACCAGGCGTTTTCCATTCTCTCTGACGCCATGATGCGTCAGCAGTTCGTTCACCTCGGGCGGTTCCGGCTGGCGGGCGATGGCATGCAGCGCATCGATGACCGGATTGCCGGTCACCACAACCTGCGCCGGGTTCACGCCTTCGTGCAGCAGGTTCTGGCGGCTGTGTTCGGTGGGGGCAAAGTGCAGGTCTGCCAGAACGGTCGCCACCCGGCGGTTGATCTCTTCGGGAAAGGGCTGCCATTTGTCGCCTGTGCGCAGACCGGCTTCCACGTGCCCGACCCGGATGTGCCGGTAGTAAGCCAGAAGGGCGGTCGCCATCACGGTCGTGGTATCACCCTGCACCAGAATCCAATCCGGCTGCTCTTTCTCCAGAATGGGGTCGAGATGGGTGAGAATGGAAGCGGTGAGTTGCGCCAGCGACTGGTCGGGGCGCATCAGATTCAGATCTGCATCGGGGGTAATGTCGAAGAGGTTCAACACCTGGTCGAGCATTTCGCGGTGCTGCCCCGTGACGCATACCCGTGAGACAATTCCGGGCGTGGTCGCCAGCTTCTGAACCACCGGCGCCATCTTGACCGCCTCGGGTCGGGTGCCGAAAATGGATAAAACGCGCAGCGGCGCTGCACACATGAGATCAGCGCTCCTTGCCCACGCCCAGCGTGAACATCCGGAAACCGGCGTCTTTCCAGGTGTGTGCGTTCCAGCCGTTAACTGTGTCGATCAGGGTGCGGGCAGGGGTCAGGTTCGCGACCTGCTGCGGATCGAGGGCTTTGAAGGGGGTATGCCCCACCAGCAGGATGAGCGCGTCGGCGTCTTTCACGGCTTCTTCGAAACTGGTGACAAGCGTCAGACCGGGCAGGTCGGCATCGGGTTTGTTGGGCTCGAATGCTTTGACCACAGCGCCTGCTTTCTGCAGCAGGTGCGCCGTTTCCACCGCGGGGCTTTCACGCAGATCATCCACATCGGGTTTAAAGGACATCCCCAGCGCGGCGATGCGTTTGCCGTGCAGATCTTCACCCAACGCGCGGCGCACCAGCGCCAGCACAAAATGCGGCTGGGCATCGTTCACCTGCCGCGAGGTGAAAATGAGCGGTGTCAAATCGGGCGCGGCTTCCACCAGGAACCAGGGATCCACGCTGATGCAGTGACCGCCCACCCCCGGACCCGGGTTGAGAATTTTGACGCGCGGATGGCGGTTGGCGATTTGAATGGCTTCCCACACGTCCACACCGAAACGGTCTGCCAGCCGGGCGAATTCGTTGGCGATGGCGATATTGACATCGCGGTAAGTGTTCTCCATCAATTTGACCATTTCGGCGGTGGTGGCGTCGGTGAGGACGATTTCACCCTCGACGAAGTGTGCATATAGATCGCGTCCGGCTTCCGCCGAAACGCGGTCGATGCCGCCGATGACACGCGCATTCGAGACCAGTTCGCGCAGAATCTGTCCGGGCAGCACGCGCTCGGGTGAATAAGCCACATGAAAATCGGCGCCAGCTTTCAACCCCGAGCGTTCCAGCACAGGGATGAGTTTGTCCACGGTGGTGCGGGGCGGGGAGGTGGATTCGAGCACCACCAGATTGCCCTCGCGCAAATGGGGGATGATGCTTTCCGCCGCTGAGAGCACAAAACTGAGGTCGGCGCGTTTGTCGTCATAGAAGGGGGTGGGGACGGCAATGATGAAGGCGTCGGCAGGCTCTGGAACGGTGGAAACGCGGATGGTGCCCATTTCAACCGCCTGCTTCGCCAGTGCGCCCAACCCAGGCTCATAAATATGAAGCTCGCCGTGCTTCAGTGTATCGATAATATGGGTGTTCACGTCCACGCCCACCACCTCGATGCCGCGAGTGGCGAACATGCAGGCAGTTGGCAGACCAATGTAACCCATTCCAAGAATGCATATTTTTTTAAATTCCACGCTTGCTCCTTGAGCCAGGAAAATCAGAGGGGAGAAACTCCGCTCGATGCCTATTATCCCATAATCCCGCCGGGCGTGGGAGGGCAGAGGAAAAGCGAAACCGCGGTCGAGATCCAAAGATTTTTATCCACGGATATCACGGATACGACGGATAGAAAATGGATCGAAAAGCGATCCACGAATGAGCGCGAAAAAGACAAAACGCGAAGGGCGCGAAGAACAAAATAAGTGCAAAGAGGTAAAAAAACATTCTGCCCTGTGTTCTTTGCGCTGTGCCGGGTAATTAAAACCCCCGCAACGATACACGTGCGGGGGTAAAAGCGTTATCAGAAACGATCACCTGAGCCAGTAGAAGAAGCCCTTGAGCGCAATGGCATATACCCGGAAAGGTTTGGGACCCACGAACACGTCGCCGTTGATGAAAATGGTGGGGGTGCCGTAGAAGTTGGTCTTGGTGATTTCGGTCATCTGCTTCTGCACCGCCTCTTCAGTCGCGGGGTCATTGGTGCAGGTGGCGATCTGGCTGCTGTCGATGTTCAGATCGGTGAGCATCTGATCGATGTATGCCGGATCATCCAGCAATGCCTTATCACCCTCGAACATCTTCGCGTTCCACTGCCAGTATTTGTCGGGCGCCTGCTGATTGACGCAGTACCCCAATTTGGAGTAGTAATCGTTGGATTCTTTGACGGGGTAATGCAGGAAGGTAAAACTGGACGGGAAACGCTCAATCAGTTTCGTCATCATCGGGTATGCCTTGCGGGTGTAATCGCAGTGGTAGCAGCCGATCATGACGATCTTGTCTGCGGCGTCGGGATTCTGGGTGGGGAAGAGGCTGAGGTCCACATCCTGGAGGGTCAGATCGTCGAGCGTGGGCGGTTTGACCTTGCAGCTTTCGATTGTGGACACTTCGTTGTTCTTGCCTGTCGGGTCAAACACACAGAAACCGGCGGCGTTGACACCGTTGCAGCTTCCGGTGGTGTAGAAGAGATACAGACCCCGTCCGAAGAAGAGCAACGCGACCACGAACAGAATGAAGAAGAACCACGCAATCGGCTCGAAGAATTTATTCAAGAATCGGGCTGTTTTTTCAGAACGGGTGATCACAACCCCCAGAATTTTGGCTTTCATCTTTTCGTCAAAGCCGGTGTTGCAGGGGCGTAAAGTCACCCGCCGTCCGACGCAGCTCAAGGCTTCTCGCGCCAGTTCGCGGTTGGATGCGCTGAAGATGCTCAGGATGGAGAGCACAATGAAGGAGACGATACAAAACATAGGGGTTTAAAGCACCTTTCGGATTTTCTTGAGGTTGCTGACGAACAGTTCGGCTTCTTCCAGTGTGTTGTAAAAATAAAAGGATGCGCGCACGCAGTTGTAGATCTGGTGGGCGTTGAACCACGAGTGAACGCAGTGCCGACCGGAACGCACCATGATGTTTGCCATCTGGTCGAGCATGAGGGCGATGCGGTGCGAATCCACCCCCTGAATATAAAAGGAAACAATCCCACCGCGCAGTTTGGGGTCGGCAGGACCGATCA
>JBDKTF010000258.1:0-1848 GCA_039680295.1 Anaerolineaceae bacterium | reverse complement strand
TCCGCCGGCGCAGCGACCTGGGCGGCATTGCAGTTGGCGCATCGACCCGAAAACGCAGGGAAATTAATTGTAGTGATCATTCCTGATTTTGGAGAAAGGTATTTGAGTACCCCGTTGTACGCAGATTTAGCGGAGTAAAACCATGGAACGGCAGGAAGTATCCAAACTGGATGGAATGACCGTTGCCGGGGAAAAACGGTCTGGACATGTTTTCCGCACGCTGAAAGCCGACGTGAAAGCGGTTTTTGACCGCGACCCGGCAGCACGTACGGTGTTGGAAGTGATTCTGAACTATCCGGGGCTGCATGCTTTGTGGGCATACCGAATTTCTCACTGGCTTTGGCGGCACAATTTCAAATTGTTGGGTCGTCTGGTTTCACAGATGGCACGCGGAATCACCGGCATCGAAATTCACCCCGGCGCGTCGATCGGTTCGGGCTTCTTCATTGATCATGGGATGGGGGTTGTGATCGGTGAGACATCTGAGGTGGGGCGCGATGTGACCCTGTATCACGGCGTGACACTGGGTGGAGTGAGTCTGAACAAAGGTAAACGCCATCCCACACTGGGCGACCGGGTGGTGGTGGGCGCGGGCGCCAAAATCCTGGGCGCCATAACGATCGGCGAAGGCAGCCGCATCGGCGCCAACGCCGTGGTGGTCAAGTCGGTTCCACCCAACTCGGTGGTAGTGGGGGTGCCCGGGCAGGTGGTGGTGCGCAGCCAGCCGCGCAGCACAGATGCGGCGCCAGACCTCAATCACAGCCAGTTGCCGGATACGATTGGTGTGACACTCGCAGCATTGGTGAAGCGGGTGGAAGAGCTTGAAAACCATACGCACAGCCGTGAGCTGGATACCACTCCTCATCAGCAGGATGACGGCTGGTGGCGCGGACAGGATTTTATGATCTGAAAAGGATGCGGTCTGACCGCACATCCCAACTTTGTACTCAGAGAGAGGCGCGAACCGCCTCTCTCTTTGCGTTTTCAATCCGTTCCCTTGCAGCGAGTGATTATTTGGAGGAGGGTTTTTTATTCAATGCGGGATGTGCTAAAATTATTTTGGTGAGCCGTTTCACCAGAATGTGAGGTATCCATGAAACCCGTATCTGATCTGCGTCCCTCGCCGATCGCTGGAACCTGGTATTCTGCGGATCCGACCCGGCTGCGCAATCAGGTGGATGGCTTTTTGCGCGAAGCCGTGCTGCCGGAAATGCACGGCGAGGTGATTGCGGTGATCGCTCCGCATGCTGGTCATCGCTATTCGGGAGCAGTGGCGGGATACGCCTTCAAAGCGGTGATGGAATTGAATCCGGATCTGGTGGCGGTGATCAGTCCCATGCACCAGCCGTACATGCAGCCGCTGCTTACCACGGCGCACCGCGGTTATCAAACCCCGTTGGGAGCCATTCCGGTGGACCTGACCGCCGTGGATAAACTGGATGCGGCGTTGAAAGCCGACCTGGGGTTTGGGTTGACTGCGATCGCGAATGACGACGAACATTCGTTGGAGATTGAACTGCCGTTTTTGCAGCGCGCATTTTCACAGCCGTTTCACCTGCTGCCGGTGATGGTGCGCGAACAGACGCCGCCGGTGGCGAAAAGCCTGGGTAAGGCTCTGGCGAAGACACTGTCTGGCAAGAAAGCCCTGCTGGTTGCCAGCACAGACCTGTCGCATTTTTATCCGCAACGGGTGGCGGAGATGATGGATTCGGAAATGCTGCGCCAGATTGCCGATTTTTCACCCGAAGGCGTATTCAATGCAGATTCGCTGGGAAGCGGCTACGCCTGCGGGTTGGGGGCACTGGCGGCGGTGATGTGGGCGGCGCGCGAACTGGGCGCCGACGAGGT
>JBDKTF010000071.1:0-1609 GCA_039680295.1 Anaerolineaceae bacterium | reverse complement strand
GGAAGATCACCGCGCGCGTGAGGTTTCTGCAGAAATGCTTGCCAGGTTTGACCTGATCCTGACCATGACCGCCGACCATTGCGAGATACTGCGGGCGGCGTTTCCGGCGTTTGCGCCCCGAATTCACCGTCTGTGTGAAATCGTTGAATTGGATAAAAATGTAGCGGATCCCATTGGCGGGACATCGGGAGATTACGAACGCACGGCTGTTCTTCTGGAGGATTGGTTGGAACGCGGATTGCCTCGCTTGATGGAACTGGCTGCGCCGTCTCACGGATCGTTTTCCTTTCCAGATCATTCATGATATGCTTCGCAATCGTCAACTTTCCACCTTTGCCCCGACGCTTCTGGAGATCGAGCGGCTGGACGAACCGGTGCCTGGTGTGCGCGGAGCTGCTCTGTCGTTGATCCATACTGATTTCAATCTGCCGTATGTGTAAATCGGCTGGCTGCTCAGTCTGCCGGGGAGAAAGTGTCGCATTTCTTGTTGATTTGTGCGACAATGAGCATCAATCTTGACTGAGGACCCCATATGCCAGAAAATTCAAAGTGGCTGTATACCATTCCTTTAAATTCCTCCCCCGCAGATCTGGCGGCGGTGGGTGGAAAAGGTATCAACCTGATGAGGCTGGCGCAGGCGAATTTTCCCGTTCCGCCGGGTTTCATCCTGACCACTGTGGCGTATCGTGAATTTTTTGACACTCACCAGTTTGCGCCTCGTGTTCAGCAAACTCTCCAGCAGGCTGCCCAAACCGGATTGGATGACCCCGAAACATTGGAGGCGGCGTCCGCATCCATTCGGGTGCTGTTTGAGACGGCGGATTTCCTCCCCGGTGCGGCGGATGAGCTGCGGCGGCGGTATGTGGAATTGGGCAGCCCGCCGGTGGCAGTGCGGTCTTCCGCCACCGCTGAAGACCTGCCCGAACTGTCTTTCGCGGGACAGCAGGATACCTATCTGAACGTGATCGGAGCAGACGAATTGATTCGTGCGGTGATGCGCTGCTGGGGCAGTCTCTGGACAGCGCGCGCCATTGGATATCGGGCGCGAAATGGCGTCGATCACTTGGAAGCAGCGCTTGCGGTCGTGGTTCAACAGATGGTGGACAGCCGGGTATCAGGGGTGATGTTCACTGTCAATCCGGTCAGCGGGTTGCGCAGCGAAACCGTAATCGATGTTGTTAATGGATTGGGTGAAGGTCTGGTTTCTGGAAGGGTGGCGCCTGATCATTATGTGGTGGATACTGCCAGTGGGCGGTTGGTGGAGAAGACGTTGGGAGCCAAAGCGGAAGCCGCGCGCCCCGCACCGCAGGGCGGTGTGATATGGACGGCGGAAGCCGCGTCAGACAGGCAGGTACCGGGCGACGATCTGATCCAGACCCTCGCAGAGATGGGCAGCCGCGTGGCAGCGCTCTACGGCGCGCCCCAGGATATTGAGTGGGCGGAGGAGAACGGCAGCATTTTTCTGCTGCAAACGCGTGCGGTTACTTCCCTTTTTCCGGTTCCCGCAGGCATGGGGGCAGACCCCTTAAAGGTGTTGTTTTCGTTTGCTGCGGTGCAGGGCGTTCTGGATCCGATCACCCCCATGGGACGCAGCATGTTGTCCATGTTG
>JBDKTF010000022.1:0-3103 GCA_039680295.1 Anaerolineaceae bacterium | reverse complement strand
AAGAAGGTAAAGAAATCCTGAGCGCAGCGGGTGAAGTTGATGATCGCAAGGGTATTACTGCTGAAGAACTGCTTCAGGTGATCGGCGAATATGATGCGCTGATCGTTCGTGGTCGCACCAAGGTTGTCCCGGCGGTGTTCGAAGCTGGCAAGAAATTGAAAGTGGTTGGTCGCGCCGGTGTGGGTGTGGATAATATCGATCTGAACGCGGCGCGCGAGCACAAAGTCACCGTGGTCAACTCCCCGATGGCAACCACCATTTCGGTTGCAGAACTGGCGATGGGCTTGATGCTGGCGATCGTTCGTGAAACCGCACGCGCCGATGCCAGCATGAAAGCCGGCAAATGGCTGAAGAAGGAACTCGAAGGCGGTGAACTGCACGGCAAGACCCTGGGCGTCATCGGTTACGGACGCATCGGCGCCGCAGTGGGCGAACGCGCCCGCGCTTTCGGCATGACCGTCATCGGCTTCGATCCGTTGATCCCCGCGAATGTGATCAAGGAACGCGGCGCTGAACCGGTTTCCTTCGATGAACTGCTGGCGAAAGCAGATGTCATTACCCTGCACCTGCCTCTCACCCCTGAAAGCAAGGGTCTGCTCAACGACGCTGCCTTCGGCAAGATGAAGCAGGGTGTGTATATTGTGGACGCCGCTCGCGGTGGTGTGTTGAGCGAAGCCGCCCTGTTGGGCGCCCTCAATTCCGGCAAGGTCGCAGGCGCTGGTCTGGATGTTTACGAGAAAGAACCCACCGAGAATGCCGAACTGGTCAATCATCCCAAGACGATCTGCACGCCTCACATTGGCGCACAGACGAAAGAGGGTCAGGTTCGCGCTGCTGAAGATATCTCCTCCGAGGTTCTGGCGGCACTGCGCGGCGATCAACTGCGCTGGAAAGTTGCCTGATTTTGCCCTGACGCTGATTTTTTGATAGAATTACGCAGAGGTTGTGGATGGTTCCCATCCCCTCCTCTGCGCTTTTTTTTATGAAAGGAAGGAGCATCAACGTGGAAGAAAAATTGAAGCAGTTGAAGACCCTGTTGGGTGAAGTATTTGATTTGAGCATGGCTTCAGCGCTGTTGGGTTGGGACCAGCAAACCTATATGCCCGCGGGCGGCGCGGAAGATCGCGGCGACCAGTTGGCGACCCTGGACAGGTTGGCGCATATCAAATTCACCTCGGATGAAATCGGTCAATTGCTGGAAGATTTAAAACCCTATGCAGCCCAGCTCGATCCTGATTCGGATGATGCGCGGTTGATCGCCGTCACGGCTCGCGAATACGAGAAGAAGGTGCGTGTCCCCGCGGACCTGGTGGCGGAGTACACGCAGGCTTCAACGCTCGGGCAGCAGGCATGGATGGAAGCACGCGCCAATGCCGATTTTGCCCATTTCCGCCCATATCTCGAGCGTCTGGTGGATAACCGCCGCCGGTACGCCAGTTGCTTCGCTCCCTTCGACCATGTCTATGATCCGCTGCTGGACGATTACGAGCCAGGCTTGAAAACCGCCGAAGTCCAGCAGATTTTTGGCGCCCTCCGCCCGCAGCAGGTGGAATTGCTTCAGGCAATTGCCGGGCGTCCTGCGCCGGATGATTCCTTCCTGATGACTCAATATGATGAACAGCGCCAGTGGAACTTTGGGGTGGAAGTGGTCACTGCGATGGGATACGATTGGCAGCGGGGTCGCCAGGACCGCGCTGCGCATCCCTTTACCCAGAACTTTGGCATTGGCGATGTGCGCATTACCACCCGCTTCGACCCCGAATGCGGCGCTTCAGCGCTGCTCAGCACCATGCACGAGGGCGGACACGCGCTGTATGAGCAGGGGATCGATACCGCGCTGCGCCGCACGCCGCTGGCGGTTGGCGCGTCGCTGGCGATCCATGAGTCTCAGTCACGCTTGTGGGAAAATATGGTTGGGCGCTCACGCGAATTCTGGATCCACTATTATCCACGTTTCCAGGAACTGTTCCCAGCGCAGGTGGGAAACGTCAGTCTGGATGATTTCTACCGCGGGATTAACAAGGTGCAGCCGTCGTTCATTCGCACCGAGGCTGATGAGGCGACGTATAACATGCACATCATGCTGCGCCTTGAACTGGAAATTGCGCTGATGGAAGGTTCGTTGGAGGTGCGCGATCTCCCCGAGGCGTGGAACAGCCGCATGCGCGAATATCTGGGCATCACGCCACCCAATGACACCAAGGGTGTTTTACAGGATGTGCATTGGGCAAGCGGTTTGATCGGTTATTTCGCCACCTATGCGTTGGGTAATCTGATTTCTGCCCAATGGTGGGAGTGCATGGCGAAAGATATCCCTGATCTGCACGATCAAATTTCGCGCGGTGAGTTCGGCAATATGCTGGCGTGGCTGCGGCAGAAGATTCACCGCCACGGCGCCAAGTTCGAGCCGCAGGAACTGCTTCAGCGTGTCACGGGTTCCAGGATTGATCCTGCGCCTTATATGCGCTACCTGCGCCAGAAGTATGGTGAGATTTACCATCTCTAGAAAGCCTGAGAACTGTTATGTCTGAACTGGACGATTTCCGTAAAGAAAAAGACACGGTTTTTGCTTCCGAGCCGCAGTCTCCGCTGTCGCCGGAGCAAAAACGGGAATTCACCGGATTGAAATATTTCGCCGAAAATCCCGATCTGGTGTTCCAGGTCCGGGCGGAAGAATTCCCTGAGCGGGCGCCCATTGAGATTCAAACCTCCACCGGCGACGTGCGCACGTATTTCCGCTACGGCAGGTTGCGTTTCACCATCGAGAATCAACCGGTGGAATTGACGCTTTATTCCACCCGAAGCGGCGATTTTTTCCTGCCATTCGTGGATGCGCTGGCGGGAAAGGAAACCTACGGCGCAGGTCGATACGTGGAACCCGAACCGCTGGGTAATGGTTGGTTTGTTGTGGACTTCAATACTGCCTATAATCCTTACTGTGCCTACAATGACAACTGGTCGTGCCCGATCACGCCTGCCGAAAATCGCCTGAAGGTGGCGGTGCGCGCCGGGGAAAAGATGTTTCACGACTGAGTGAAGGGAGAAGGTTATGAAGGTTTTATTCATCGGCGGGACGGGCGTCATCAGCTCGGCGTGTTCGCGG
>JBDKTF010000459.1:0-2129 GCA_039680295.1 Anaerolineaceae bacterium | reverse complement strand
CCGGATCAACCAGTTTATTTCAGCGCTGCACAGGAAGGTGGAAAAACAGGTGGATAAAGAAACACAATGATCTGATATTTTGATTGAAATCAACGATTTCCAACCAGAGCAGCATTTCGAAAGGCAGTCTCTTGTCCACAATGAACGCGCAGAACCGTGCCTGGGTCCTTGGGATGTGCGAAACCGGCTTGACCGCCATGCGCAGCCTGGGTAGGGCGGGCATCCCGGTAACCGGTGTCGATTGGAACCCCGATGAACCGGGACGTTATTCACGCTTTGGCGTGTTTGAGCGCAGTCCCTCCCCGTCTGATGATCCGCAGGCGTTGCTGGAATGGTTGATTCAGATGGGCAAACAAAATCCGGCATCGGGCATACTTCTGCCAGCCACAGATGCCTATACAGCCTTTGTATCCCGAAATCGTGACGCCCTGGCACCGTATTTCCTTTTCGCACTTCCACCAGCGCCCATCATGGATGCGCTTCTGGACAAATACCTGCACGTCCGATTGGCTGAAGAAATGGGAGAGAAAACCCCGTTTACATTGTTGATCGACGAAAACATAGACCTGTTGGGGGCTTCCAGGCAGCTGCGATACCCCGCTTATATCAAAGCCCGCTACACTCATTTATGGAAGCAGGTATATACCCATAAGGGCTTTCAGGTAAATACGCCAGAAGAATTTATCCAAATCTGTGAGCAGATTATCCGCAACAATTTATCTGCAATTGCGCAAGATATTATCGCCGCCCCGATAACCAATCATTATGAGGTGAACTTTTATCGCTCGGTTCAAGTGGGGCATCCGATCCTTGCAATTCTTCAGGTCAGGAAAATTCGCCAGTATCCCCCCGGTCTCGGTTGCGGGTCATTGGTGGAAACTTATGAAAATCCGACCGTATTGGAGCGCACTTTGCGCTTTGCTGAAAAAATCGATTTTCAAGGGATCGGGAACATCGAATATATCTATGATGAAGTTACCCATGAATACTATCTGGTGGAATTGAATGCGCGCTTATGGCAGCAAAATGCGCAGGCAGATTACTGCGGAATAAATTTCCCCTTGATTGCTTATCGTGATCTGCAAGGTGAAACACAACCCGCCCGTTTGCAGACGATACCCAGGGTAAAATGGCTGGATATCATCTCAGATTACCGGTCTTTCAGGGAGCTCCATAAATCCAAAAAACTCGGAACGCTCGCCTGGTTGAAGAGTTTGAAGGGGGTAAAAGTGATGGCGACCTTTGCATGGGATGATTGGATGCCCACCCTGCATGTGTTGGCACATGGATTGAGATATCTTTGGTCTCGTTCCGTTCGTTCCGCATCAAGACAGTAATCAAGCCCCGATAAAGTATATTTCCATGACCAATTCTGAACCGATTCCGCGAAGTAACCTGCTTGACAGATTCCTGTTCATTCGACGTTTTGTTCTTTTTTCCCGCGCCGGATGGGTGGCGAATGGGTATCTGATTCTTCTTTGTGCCGCGGAGCTTCTGGTCGCTTTCGACAAACCGCAATTCGGTTTGCTCTTGCACAGCATGATCCTGATCGCATTGCTGGTGCAATCCTCGCTGGTATACCGCCCCCATCAACGCCGTTTCCTGCTCGTTCTATCGCTGACACCGCTGATCCGTATCCTCAGTCTGATCATCCCATTTACGCTCTTTCCAGTCATTTATCAATACGCCATTGTCGGCATCCCCCTGTTCATTGCCGCTTTTCTGATTGCCCGCTCCGCTGGCATCTCCGGGTATTCAGCCGGGCTGTCGATTTCATCCGTCCCATTTCAGCTTCTCATCAGTTTCTCTGGCATTTTTTTAGGATTTGTGGAATATGTAATCTTGAAACCCGCTTCCATTGAATCAGCCCTGACCATACAGCAAATCTGGCTGCCCGCCCTGATCCTGCTCGTCTTTACTGGGTTTCTCGAAGAGCTCATATTCCGCGGATTGATGCAATCTGCTGCCGTCCCCTATCTCGAACGCTACGGCATCCCTTACGTGGCGCTGGTTTTCGCTGTGATGCACATCGGTTACCGGTCCATCTTGGATCTCATCTTTGTTTTTGGCGTTGCCTTGTTTTTTGGTGTGGTCGTTAAACGCAGCGGATCGATCCTCGGTGTCACCCT
>JBDKTF010000551.1:0-2973 GCA_039680295.1 Anaerolineaceae bacterium | reverse complement strand
AGGCGTACGGACCTTTCGTTAACGAAGAATTGGTTGGTGAAGCTCTTGCACCAATCCGCGATCAGGTGGTGATTGCCACCAAGTTCGGCTTTGATATTGATCCCATCACAGGGTCGCGCTCAGAGGGCGTGAATAGTCGTCCAGAGCATATTCGGCAGGTAGCCGAGGCATCGCTCAGGCGGCTCAGAACGGATGTGATCGATCTTTTCTATCAGCATCGGGTTGATCCGAATGTTCCCATTGAAGATGTCGCAGGAGCAGTCAAAGATTTGATTCAAGATGGAAAAGTAAAACATTTCGGTCTTTCTGAGGCGTCAGCCAAAACCATCCGCCGCGCCCACGCTGTCCAACAGGTCACCGCAGTTCAGAGTGAATATTCGTTATGGACAAGAGACCCTGAAACAGAAGTGTTACCAACATGTGAGGAACTTGGAATTGGATTCGTTCCATTCAGTCCGCTGGGAGCGGGATTCCTGACCGGGAAAATTGATGCGAATACCAAGTTTGACAACACGGATTTTCGAAATATTTCTCCCCGCTTTACACAAGAGAATCGCAGAGCAAATCAGGTGCTGGTCGATCTGTTAACCCGGGTTGCTGCTCAGAAGCAAGCCACTTCCGCCCAGATCGCCCTTGCCTGGCTGCTGGCTCAGAAACCGTGGATTGTTCCCATCCCGGGGACAACGAAACTTCACCGCCTTGAAGAAAATATCGGCGCAGAGAATGTTGAGCTTTCGCCTGACGATCTCAGGAACATTGAAGAGGCTGCTGCAAACATCCGGGTGCAGGGAGCGAGGCTTCCCGAAGCTGTGCTGAAACTGGTTGATCGATGAGCCAGAAACAACCTATGGAAAATATACTTTTGACTGCTGCGATTGAAAGAATTCAATCCGAAAGTATTTGTTAATAAATTCGAGGTATTTGATTTCATGAAGGGTATTCAATATTTAGTATGGCTGCCCATGGTAGTCTTATTGTCTGGCTGCATGGGAGCCGCGGCACTGCGTGTAGATGAAACTGCTGCTCGAGCTGAAAGGATTTCACAAACGATCACGCTTGAGCCGCCAGCCACAAGCAAGCCTGCCGCAACAGCTATCGAAACCAATACGCCCTGGTCTACAGATCCGCATCCGCTTCAAATTGAGGTGATGCGTCAGCAATCTTATTCGGGAAGCCCGCTCACATTTGAGCAGACCCTGGAACCGGGGGCAAATTATGATCGGTACATCGTTTCTTATCTGTCTGATGGTTACAAAATCCATGCGTTGATGACGATTCCGAATGAGACCAAACCAGACACGGGCTGGCCGGTGATCGTTTTCAACCATGGTTACATCACACCCTCGGAATACCGCACGACTGAACGCTATGTGGCATATGTGGATACGATTGCCCGACATGACTACATTGTATTCAAGCCTGATTATCGCGGGCACGGCGATTCTGAAGGTGACGAAGTGGTGGGCGGCGGATATGGCACACCGGGGTATACCGATGATATTCTTAATGCGATCGCTTCACTCAAGACATATGAGGACGTCGACCCGAATCGAATTGGGATGTGGGGGCACTCGATGGGTGGGCAGATCACTCTGCGCGCCATGGTGGTATCGAAAGATATCCGGGCTGGCGTGATCTGGGGCGGTGTCGTTGCTCCTTATCCTGAAATCATCGCCCGCTGGGATTACACAAAGAATCCCGGTCTTTTCCCGGGAATGGTCATCTCAGAATTATCAGCTCCGCAGTCGTCGACAGAGAGCTGGTTGCGCGATTTTAGCGGTTGGGTCGATGAATTCAGTACAAAATACGGCAAGCCAGAGCAGAATCCTGACTTCTGGGCAACCGTATCACCCAACACATATCTTGCCGATCTTTCGGGACCGATTCAGCTTCATCACAGCACCACCGATGAGATGGTGCCGTTGGCATGGTCTGAGATACTGGCTGATGAACTTAAAGCGGCTGGGCAGAACTACGAGTTTTATACCTATGAAGGTGATAACCACAACATCAGCACCAACTTTTCAACCGCCATGCAACGTACAATTGCCTTCTTCGATAAATATGTGAAGGGACAGTAATACTCATCCGGGTATTGACATGGAGTCAGCCCAGTGATTTACGACATTTTCATCGATCATTTCATCTTCTAAATAAGGAACATTCGACATGAATAAAAAAATATTGATTTTATCTGCAAGTCCAAGAAAGGGAGGGAATTCCGACCTTCTTTGTAATCAGTTTTTGCTCGGAGCAAATGAAACCGGCAACCAGGCGGAAAAAGTGTTTCTGCGCGATAAAAAGATAAATTATTGTTTAGCCTGCGATGCGTGTCAAAGAAACGACGGCGTCTGCGCCCAGAAGGATGACATGGCTGAAGTTCTGGAAAAAATGATCGCGGCGGACGTAATTGTCATGGCAACGCCGGTGTATTTCTACAGCATGAATGCCCAGTTAAAAACATTGATCGACCGGACGGTTGCGAAATATACGGAAATCGTCGACAAAGATTTTTATTTTATTATGACTGCGGCGGATGATAAAACCCAGTCGATGGATAGGACCATTGAAGGACTCAGAGGATTTACTTCCTGCCTTGAAGGCGCCCGGGAAAAAGGAATTATCTATGGAACCGGGGTTTGGAAAAAGGGAGAAATCAACGGTAGTCAGGCGATGCAACAGGCTTATGAAATGGGGAAAGCCGTATAGACCAATCAAACCCAACGCGGTTCTTTCCAATGAGTGTGGGAGATACCCGGCTCTTCCGGGTATCAATCCACGCTCCCGCGAGGGGCGATTGGTTAATTGGGTTATTCCAGTTATTCACAACCTAGTTTCGATATAATTTCCCCGCAAAGGTAACGAGAGCCCTGACATAATATTCGCGAAGATGGAAGAACTTCACGGGATCAGGTATAATAGCGCCCAGAAATTTGTTCATATTTTGGGTAAATCGTAGTCTATCCCGCCTAT
>JBDKTF010000544.1:0-3066 GCA_039680295.1 Anaerolineaceae bacterium | reverse complement strand
ATGCTGGATATCTCCGCCGGGGCAGAAGCGCTTGCAAACGTCCAGGCAGGGCGGGATTAACCCGCCACCCGCAAACAGGTTAGTGGAGGTCAGAGATGATGATGGAAAATTCTACCGGACGTGTCGTACAAATCCAGGGCGCTGTGGTCGATGTGGAATTCCCCGCCGAAAATATTCCCAATGTGTATGAAGCATTGGAAATCCCTCGGAACGACAATCGTCCGATGGTTCTGGAAGTGGAACGCAACATGGGAAATAGCTGGGTACGCTGCGTGGCGATGAGCTCAACAGATGGTTTGCAGCGCGGTTTACCGGTTCGCCGCACGCATCAGCCCATTCAGGTGCCCGTTGGTCCCGAAACGCTGGGGCGTATTTTCAACGTATTGGGTGAAACCGTAGACGGCAAACCCGATATCGTCCCAACCAAACGCTATCCCATTCACCGTCCTGCGCCTTCTTTTGAAGAACAATCCACCCGCGTGGAAGTCTTCGAAACCGGTTTGAAGGTAATCGACCTGATTGCTCCCTTCACCAAGGGTGGGAAGACGGGCATTTTCGGCGGCGCAGGGGTGGGCAAAACCGTGATCATCATGGAACTGATTCGTTCCATTGCCACAGTTCATCAGGGCAACTCGGTGTTCGCTGGCGTTGGCGAGCGCACCCGCGAGGGCACGCAGCTTTACCGCGAAATGTTGGAATCGGGCGTGATGAAAGATACCGTGATGGTCTACGGTCAGATGAACGAACCGCCTGGTGTGCGTCTGCGCGTTGCGCTTTCTGCTCTGTCGATGTCGGAATATTTCCGCGATGAGGGCAAGGATGTGCTGCTGTTCATCGACAATATTTTCCGCTTCACCATGTCTGGCGCGGAAGTATCCGCTTTGCTGGGACGTATGCCTTCTGCGGTGGGTTATCAGCCCACGCTGGCGACCGAAATGGGCGAACTGCAGGAACGCATTACCTCCACCCGTCACGGCTCCATCACCTCCATGCAGGCGGTTTACGTGCCGGCGGATGACTATTCCGATCCGGCGCCTGTGGCAACCTTTACCCACCTGGATGCGACCATTGCTCTGGATCGCGCGATTGTTGAAAAGAGTATTTACCCCGCGGTCGATCCGCTGGCTTCCACCTCTCGAATTCTCGATCCGGGCGTTGTCGGCGAAGAACATTACAAGACGGCGCGCGACGTACAGCAGGTGTTGCAGCGCTACAAAGACTTGCAGGATATCATCGCCATCCTGGGTATTGACGAGCTGGGCGAAGATGATAAACTGATCGTATCGCGCGCGCGCAAGATGGAACGTTTCTTCTCGCAGCCGATGTTCGTGGCTGAACAGTTCACCGGCATTCCCGGCAAATACGTTCCGCTACGCGAAACCATCCGCGGTTTCCGCGAAATTCTGGACGGAAAGCACGATGATCTGCCCGAGCAGGCATTCTATATGGTTGGTACAATCGAGGATGCCCAGGCGAAAGCAGAACAACTGGCGAAAGCCGCCTGATCCGAGGTTCCCATGCCCATTCGATGTGAGATCGCATCTCAAGACCGGCTGGTTTATCAGGGTGACGCGGATATGGTCGTTCTGCCCGGCGGCGGCGGCGTATTTGGCGTGCTGCCGAACCATGCGCCGCTGCTTTCCACCCTACAGTACGGCGTCATCACGGTTCGCAGAGAAGGGCGCGAGGAATACTTCACTGTGGCTGGTGGATTTGTGGAGGTTCAACCTGATCAGGTGACCGTTCTGGCGGATGCAGCCGAGAATGTGAAAGAAATTGACATCAACCGGGCGGAAGAAGCCCGTAAACGCGCCGAGGAAATGCTGGGGAAGGACATTCCCAAGGATACCGATGCGTATCTGGCGATTCAATCGGCACTGCGCCGTTCCACGCTGCGGTTGACGGCGGTTCGCCGTTACCGGCAGGGGCGTGGCGGCAGCGGTTTCTAAATTTGACATAAAGGAAGTCATTTTTCATGCCATCATTATCCAGAGAACTTGGCATTGACCTGGGTACCATTACCACCACTGTTGTGGAAGGGAATGAAATCCTGTTTCAGGAACCGACGGTCGTTGCCATTCTGGTCAACGAACAGGAAGTGGTGGAGTGGGGACAGGCAGCCCGCGATATGTATGGGCGCGTCCCTGAATCCATCGAAGTTACCCGTCCCTTATTGCACGGCGTGATCGCCGAGTATGAGGTGACGGAAAAGATGCTGGGTGAGATCATCCGCAAGGTCAGCGGTCCGATGCGCATTTTCCCACCGCGGGTGATGATCACCGTGCCGCACGGCATTACCAGTGTGGAGAGCCGCGCCGTGCACGAAGCGGGTTTGGGCGCACGGGCGCGGGATGTCTATCTCATCCAACAACCGATCGCAGCGGCGCTGGGAATCGATCTGCCCATCGGTACACCCTCCGGAAACATGATCCTCTGTCTGGGGGGCGGCACCACGCAGGCAGCGGTGCTGGCGATGAACGGCATTGTTTCGGGTGAAACCTCGCATGTGGCGGGGTTGAAAATGGACGATGCCATCGTGGGGTATGTGCGGAAGAAATACGGTTTGATCATCGGTCAACCGACGGCGGAACAACTTAAAGTGCGCATCGGCGCAGCCATTCCGCAGGATGAACAGCAGTCAATGGAAATTCAGGGACAGGATCAGGTGACCGGTCTGCCGCGTCCGGCGACGCTGACCACGGACGAGATTGTGGAAGCCCTGCAGGAACCCCTGTCGGAAGTGGTCAATACCACCCGCCGCGTTCTGGAAAAAACGCCCCCGGAACTGATATCAGACATCATCGACCGCGGCGTGGCGCTTTGTGGGGGCGGCGCGTTGATGCGCGGTGTGGATAAGTATCTGACCAAGGCGCTGGGAATTCCGGCGTATCTGGTGGATAATCCGCTGACATGCACCGCTGAGGGCGCGGCGCGCGCATTACCGCTCTATCCGCTGCTGCGGCGCAACCTCCCCAACGTTTAACAGGTTTTGATCCATCGGAAACCGGCGCAAATTTGTGCCGGTTTCTTTATTCCCCCGGAAAGGAACAGACTTGAAAACCCCGG
>JBDKTF010000399.1:0-12358 GCA_039680295.1 Anaerolineaceae bacterium | reverse complement strand
CACATAGCCATCGGGCTGCGTCACTGCGGGCGCGGAGCTAAATACCTGGGAGACAACCGCTCCTGTGTCTTTGCCGTAAATTCCGATAATCACCATCATGACCATCGAGACGAGCGGCACGAGGAAGAGTGTGATCAGAAAAGACTTGCTGGTGATGACCGTTTTGAGTTCGTAGGTAAAGATGAGCCAGGTTTTATTCATTGGATCATCCTTTTCTGGCTTTTATTGGGAATGCGAAAGATTTCGCGCAGCGGAAGACGTTTTCCATAACGCAGCATACCCAAGCGAAAGGCGCGAGCTGCCAACCAGAGCGCTCCAAAGGCGAAAAGCCAGAGCACCGCCAGGTTGAGGACAAGCTGCCAGGTGGGAATCTGGGTAAACCCGGCGCGAAGCGTGAGAGCGACAGGCGCGGTCAATGGGAAAAAACTCAAAACCAGTGAGACGGCGCCATTGGGATTTTCCATCAGCGGCTGCATGAAATAATAAGGGATGATGATGGGCAGGGTGAACAAACCCGAAATCTGCTGGGCTTCACGGCTTGCGGTGACAACTGCGCCGATGGTTGCCATGAAGGCTGCAACCATGATGAACGCCGGCAGGAAGGTCAGGAGCTGGATCAGAAGGTATCCGCCATCCAGACGCAGATCTGAGGCAGCCGGAACGCTCATCCGAGCAAGGGCAATTCCCACCACCACAAAAACCAACCAGACGATCAATTGGGTGAGTCCTACGGCGATATTGCCAATGATTTTCCCGGTCATGAGTTGATTCGGGGAAATCGAAGTGACGATGATTTCCATGGTGCGGTTTTCTTTCTCTTCCACCACCGCTTCCATCAGGTATCCGCCGCTGGTCAGCAGGACGACGATGAATAATATCCCTGCCATGAGGGGAATGATGATGTTGTACCAGGAGCGCTCTGAGAGTTCCTGAGTGCCATCCATGGAGCGGACGATCACCTGGCTGCCTTCGAAAAGCCGCTGGCGTACCTCTGAAGGCTGCGATGACAGCAGGTTGTAACGCAGGAACTGCATGAACTGACTTTCAATCGTGGAGCCGGATTCCTTGTAGGCTACCTGCCGGATATTTCCGGTCTGGGCGTAATCGGGTTCAAGAACAAAAAACGCCTGAATCTGTTTCTGATCCAACGCCGTTTGTGCGTCTGCTTCGGTGGAGAATGGAAGGATCTTCACCGATGAAATGGAGTCCATGTTCTCTTCAGGCGGAAATTGGGGATCAGCCAGAATCCCCGAACGATCCACGTATCCAATGGGCGTACGGTCAAATTGCGACACCGCCGCCAGCACAGATACTCCGCCAATGATCAGGATAAAGAAGGGCAAACTCAAGAGGGAAAACAGGAAGCGTTTGCGAAACACATGGCGGATATATTCATTGCGAATCACCAACCACATTTTACTCATTTGCGCCCCTTTCACCGGCGACGACCTTGATAAATATTTCATCGAGGGTGGGGAGGGCAATTTCAAATTGTTCAAGGTTGATATTTAGTTCCAGCAGAGTGCGCAAAACGTCCTGCGGGGTGGTGCCGGGAGCCAGGTCCAGCCGCTGCGAGCTGTTGTGCGGTTGGATGGAGAGGATGCCGGGAATGGCTGCGGGAAGCGGCTGGCGGGATCGAACCAGAACGGCATTGGCTGAATATTGACGGCGAATCGATTCCAATTCGCCGTACAACATGGCTTTTCCATGGTCGATCAGAACGATGCGATCACAAAGTTCTTCCACCTGATGCATCTGATGGGTGCACATGACAACGGTTGCACCCCGATCGCGTTCCTCACGGAGGAGATCCTTCACCATTTGCGTGTTCACCGGATCGAGGGCGCTGAAAGGTTCGTCGATGATGATCAAATCCGGCTGGTGAACGAGGGTGATGATCAGTTGGGCTTTTTGCTGCATCCCCTTGCTCAACTCTTTGACCTTTTTATTGCGGGAAGATGCCAGATCGAAGCGGTCAAGATAAGCCTGAATGCGCTTGCGTGCTTCGATGGAAGAAAGCCCCTTGAGTGTGGCGAGATAAATCAGGCAGCGTTCAAGCGGAATATCCTGATACAAACCGCGCTCTTCGGGGAGGTATCCGATGCGATCCTTTTTCTCTTCGGTCATGGCACCGCCCAGAACCGCGACCGTGCCGCTGTCTGGCTTGAAGATATCGAGCAGAATGCGAATGGTCGTGGTTTTTCCAGCGCCGTTGGGACCCAAGAGACCAAATATTTCTCCAGAATTGACATCAAAAGAGACATCATCTACAGCAGTGAGAGAACCGAAGGATTTGGTGATATGTTGAATTTCTACTGACGGCATTCGTTCAATCCTTTTCTGTATTATTTAGATGAATCATTGGTGAGGTATGATCACAGTGGCGATCACCCCTTAATGATCATCAGTGGTTCGAATTAATTACCCTCATCACAACCCCCTCCCACATCAACCAGGGAGAGAACAACATACTTATTATAGCAAGAGGTGATATCAAAGCATATAAAATGGGCAGGTTTTGATACCTGCCCATTTCGTGCGTTGTATTTGATTGTGAGGACTGGATCAGGCGGGTTGAGCTGCTTCCACCGCTGCGCCTGCCATCCAGAGCCCCAGTTGTTCACGGGTTGCGCTGCCGGCGGGAACGATGGTGACGATTTCACCGCGGTACATGACGGCGATGCGATCGGAAAGCGCCATGATCTCGTCCAATTCGGCAGAAACCAGCAACACGGCGACTCCTTCATCCCGAATGGCAACGATCTGACTGTGGATGTATTCGATGGAGCCGACATCCAGACCACGGGTTGGCTGGTTGGCGACCAGAAGTTTGATGGGACGGGATAACTCGCGGGCAACGATGACCTTTTGCTGATTGCCGCCCGAAAGATTCGAGACCGGCACATAGGGGCTGGGGGTGCGAACGTCAAAGCGTTCAATCAGTTTGCGGGCATTGGAATCCACCACATCATTCTGAATCACTGCCCGGCGGGCAAACGGCGGCTGGTAGTAGGTGCACAAAACCATGTTGTCTGCAACGGGGTAAGACAGAACCAGCCCATGCCGTTGACGATCTTCCGGAATGTGCGCCATACCACTTTCGATGAGTGGACGGGGGGTGGCATTGGTTAAATCTTTATTATTGAGGATTATTTTCCCACCGTGGGCTTTCCGCAAACCAGTGAGAGCTTCCGCCAATTCGGTTTGACCGTTTCCCTGCACACCGGCAATCCCCAAAATTTCACCAGCGCGAATATCAAAGCTCACCTTGCGTACTGCTTCTACGCCGCGGATATCGGTAACTTCCAGATCCTGTATTTCGAGGACCAGGTCTTTAGGCTTGGCGGGTTCTTTTTCGACCGTGAGGACAACTTCGCGTCCGACCATCAGATTCGCCAGTTGTCTTTCATCCGTTTCGGCAGGTGTTGTGGTGCCCATCACCTTGCCACTGCGCATAACCGTAATCCGGTCGGATACCGCAAGAACCTCTTTGAGTTTGTGGGTGATGAAGATGATCGACACGCCCTGCTTGGTGAGATTACGCATGATTACGAACAACTCATCGGCTTCCTGGGGAGTCAGTACCGCAGTCGGTTCATCGAGAATGAGGATGCCTGCATGGCGGTAGAGCGCTTTAATGATTTCCACACGCTGCTGGACGCCGACGGGAAGAACCTGAACCAGATCCGTTGGATTGACATCCAGCCCGTATTTTTTCGAGAGCTCTTTTACTTCTTTGATTACACTGCGTTCGTCCAGTGCCAAACCCTTGACCGTTTCACAGCCGAGCATGATGTTTTCAGCAACGGTGAAAACCGGGATCAGCATGAAGTGCTGGTGCACCATGCCTACACCCTGTTCGATCGCATCTTTCGCGCTATGGATCAGGGTTGGTTTACCGTTGAGGATAATTTCACCTTCGTCCTGATGATAGAGACCGTAGAGGATGTTCATCAGGGTGGTTTTCCCCGCGCCGTTTTCACCCAGAAGGGCGTGGATTTCGCCACGACGAAGGTCGAAATTGACGTGATCATTCGCCAACACGCCGGGGAATTGTTTGGTGATCCCTTTTGCTTCAAGAACTAAATCATCCATTGGTTGCTCCTTTTTCTATTCTCAACGGGATCAGCCATCGTACGCTGCACCATCTGCCGCAGGGGCAGTGGTCTTGCCAATGATGCCTGTGAGGATGAGCATGGTCAACAAGTAGGGAACCAAGCCTACAATATATGCCTTCTGTAAGAAAGCCCATTCAGGGGGGATCAGCTCGCGGAAGAACTGCAGGTTAATTTGTAGTGCCTGGGCTGCACCGAACAACAGTGAAGCCGCCCATGAGCCAATGGGTGACCAGTTACCAAAAATCATTGCGGCGAGGGCGATAAAGCCACGGCCATTGGTCATCAGAGGTTCAAACGATGGCACGGATTCCAGGGTGAAGTAGGCGCCTCCCAAACCAGCCATCGCGCCGCCGATCAACACGTTCAAGTAGCGCATACGGCGAACGTTGATGCCAACGGTATCGGCTGCGCGTGGATTCTCACCCACAGAGCGAGTACGCAGACCCCAACGGGTTTTGAAGATCACGAAATTCGAAACGAACACCAGGATGATGGTGAGTATGGCGATGGGCTGCTGCTCGAAAATCCGTCCGATGACCGGGATATCGGCGAGTAAAGGAATGTGAATCGTGGGAAGCACACCGGGGGCATGCGGGATCTGTCCGCCGAACAAACCGCCTTTTTCAAAGAACAGCGCGCGGTTGAGGAACCCCGTCATACCGGTGGCAAGGATATTGATGACGGTACCGCCGATGATCTGGTCCACCTTGAAGGTGATGGAGAGCACTGCATGAAGCAGACCCATGACGACACCGGCAATAATCGCAGCGATGACCCCAACAACCAGACTCAGGAGCGGGGAAGCGCCCAACAGGGTGTTCATCACGATCGCGGCGAACCAGCCAAAGAAGGCGGAGTTGAGCATCATGCCTTCAATACCGATGTTGATCACACCAGAGCGCTCGCAGAAGACGCCGCTCAGGGCACCCAATGTAAGCGGTGTGGATACAGAAATAGTGGTCGCAATCATCGAAACGATGATCACGGCGGGTGATACCTGGGTATGACCCACCAGGATCACGACAGAAAAGAGGAGGATGATGATCAGTCCGATAAAACCAAAGCGTCGTAAATCCATGTTTTCCTCCTATCCTCCCCAGCCACGGGTGAGCACAACGCGGGATTCTTTCCCACGGATGCGGTAGATATAGCGAACGATGGCGTCCGCGGCGACAAAGAGCAAGATCAACGCCTGGATCACAGAAATCACATCCACCGGGATCTGGGTGAGGAACTGCATGCGGGTCGCGCCGTTACGCATAGCGCCGAAGAGCAGCGCAGCGAGAACCACCCCCAGGGGATTGCCCTTGCCGAGGAGGGCGATGGCGATGGCATCAAAACCATAGCCGGTGGAGAAGCCCAACTCGTGACGATAGTTCAACGCGGTTACTTCGATGGTGCCTGCCAGACCCGCCAACAAACCCGATAACGCCATGGTGATGGTGAGGATGCGACCGACGTTGATGCCAGCGTATTTTGCGGCGTCGGGGTTGGCGCCGGTGGTGCGAATTTCAAAGCCAAGCGTGGTTTTCTGCAGAAGCCACCAGACCAGGAAGGCAACCGCCAAGGCGAGAATAAATCCCCAGTGCAGGCGAAAACCCGGGAAGATCGTAGGAATGCGCGCACTGTCGGCGATCATGGGGGTGCGGGCAACCACGTTGAGGGGATTGGGGTCTTTCATGGGACCATTGAGCAGGTAGCTGATGATATTAAGAATGATGTAATTCATCATGATGGTGTTGATGACTTCGGATCCGCCAAATTTTGCACGAAGCCATCCGGGGATACCTCCCCAGATGAGACCACCCAGCATACCGGCAATTAAGGTCAGGGGAAGGTGAATAATCGTTGGAAGATTAACACCCAAAATACCCGGCAGGGCGTAACCTACCCAGGCAGATGCAACTGCGCCAATGGCAAGCTGCCCTTCAGCGCCGATATTGAACAAGCCGCCTTTAAATGCCAATGCAACCGCGAGCCCAGCGAAAATATAGGGGGTTGCCCAAACGGTGGTTTCGCTCAATGCTTTTGCGGAACCGAACGCGCCTTCCACCAGCCCGGCGTAAGCGGCGAAGGGGTTGCCACCAGCAAGCGCGATGACGACGCCTCCAACGATCACGGCGGTCAGTACCGCCAATATTGGAACAATTAATTCTTTGAGACCAGAGCGGATGATCTCTCCAAAGGATTTCTTTGCAGGTTTCGAACTTTCCATTTGCAACTCCGGGTTCATCCCGATAAGGAATGCGTCCTGTGCTGCTGTCCAGATGGATATCTTCCGGTTCCAAAGGAGATCGTTCGGAGTAAACCCGGTTATGAGGATTCAAATGGACAGATGATAAGTAGGAAAAAGGCTCTAAACGAGCCGTATCCTGAGTTTGCTACTTCTGATCGTATGGTTATGAAAAGGGGAAAGAGAGTTTTTGGGTGCTCTCTTTCCCCTCCGTTACGAATTGTCAGAGATTACTGAGGTTTGGTGGGGGCAACGTTGGTGGCAATGGTGCCATCAGCGAGACCCTTGGCGAGTTCTTCCATCTTGGTCTTGACTTCGGCGGGAACGACGCTGTCAAGATCGTGGAAAGGAGCATAGCCTGCTTTGCCCATGTAATCGCCGCCCGCGGGGAAGGTGCCTTCCTTCGCCATCTTGATCAGGTCGAAGGTGCCGGGGGTGAGCATTTTCATTGCGCTGGAGAGCAGGAATTTCTGCGCTTCGGGAACGGTGTAGTACTGGTCGGTGTCAACGCCGATGCAGTAAACGCCTTTTTCAGCTGCGCCGAGCAGCGCGCCGTTACCGGTCTTGCCGCCTGCGCCGAAGATGATATCGACACCCTTGTCGATCATGGACAGAGCGGTGGTCTTGCCCCATTCAGGATCAGAGAAGGTCTTATCAAAGCCGACATCATTGTGGTAGACCACGTTGAGTTCGATGTCGGGGTTGATGGACAGAGCGCCAGCGCGGAAGCCTTCACCAAAGCGCCACACCGCGGGAACTGCATCGGTGCCGAGGACAGCGCCCAACTTGTTGGTCTTGGTCATCTGAGCAGCCAAGGCGCCCACCAGGTATCCAGCCTGATCTTCAGGGAAGACCAGACCAACTAGGTTGGCGATTTTTTCGCTCTGAGACTGATCCACGCCGATGAATTTGATGCCGGTATACTGTTTGGCAGCGGCAATGGTGGATTCACCGAGCGCGAAACCAACGGTCACGATCACATCATATTTCGCATCTGCGAAGGTGGCGATGTTCTTGGCATAGTCTTTGGAGTCGGTGGTTTCAATGTACTGAACCGTTGCACCCAATTCCTTGCCAGCCTGTTGAACACCTTCCCAGGTGGACTGGTTGAAGGATTTGTCATCGATCTTGCCAACGTCGGTCACGAGACCCACGCAGAAGACGTCTTCCTTCGAGCAGTCGGGCTTGCCGGATGTCGTGGTGCCACCGCCGCATGCGGCGAGCAGCATCGAAGCGAGCACCAGCACGGAAAGAACAACATACAGCTTCTTTGACATTGGTGTTCTCCTCCTGAAGAGAATAAAAAAAGGGTAGGAAATTGTAATGGTTCCTGGTAATCGTTGGAGATGATCCTGTTCATTCTCCCTCTCCAAGAACCACCCTGCACTAGTATACAACCGATTGAAATGCACTGCAAGACTGATTGTGGACGGAGTTGTGTGACAATGCTCCTGTTAATCGGCTGGCTCGGGAGATGTTTGTATTACGGCTTCACCGCGGCGCACACCCAACATCATTGCCAGCGCCATTACCATGAAGAAGGGGGCGACGATCATGACCATGTTGTAATTGTTGCCGGTGAGCTCAATAATCCATCCATTCAGGTTCGGACCCACAATGGCAGAAAACGTGGAAAAAAGGTAGTACATGCCGGTGTAGGTGCCGATGCGCTCTGGAACGGTCATGTCTACCACCATGGGCAGGGAATTGATGTTAATCAACGCCCAGGCAGCGCCAGCGATCATCAGAATGACGCCCACAACGGGGATGACACCCAGCGCGGGAAGTTTGGTGAGCTGGATGGTCAGAAGTGATTGAGGGAAGAAATACATGGCGAGCATCGCAGCGATCATGACGCAGATGCCGATGGTGATCGTTTTGCGCCGTCCAATTTTTCCGCCGATGTATCCGGCGGGCAGCGCCATGAGGACAAAAATAAAGGAGAGTTGACCGAGCAGGCGGGCGCCGTCAGCATCCGAGACACCGAGATGGCGGGTGGCGTAAAGGGTAAAGAAGGCTTCAATGGCGGTGTAACCGAGGAACCAGAAGAAGATGGCAAACAAAATGCGCAACGCGCTTTTGTCGGGATCATGGAAGACTTCGTTAAGACTCTGGATCATGCCGGGCTGTTTACTGGTTTCTTCATAAACTTTGGGTTCCTTGATGAAGATGAAAACCAGCAGGCTGGAGAGGATGACCAAAGCCGATCCCATCCAGAAGGGGAAGGCATGATTCATTTCGTATAGCTTTGCGCCTCCCAGAAAGGAAATAATTGCTCCAACACCCCCCATAAAATTGATAATGCCATTCGCCTGAGAGCGGAATTGAGAGGGCGTGATATCGGGCATCAGTGCAACCACCGGAGTGCGCCAGATCGCCATGCTGAGCAGCAGGGTGCTGGTGCAGGCGACGAAGAGCGGCAGCACAGATGCAATCGGGATCAAACCAAAGGCGACTGCACCGAGAGGGGCGCCGATCAGGATGAATGGCATGCGGCGACCAATGGGCGTGCGCAACCGGTCAGACCAGGCGCCGACGGGGGGCTGAATGAGCAGCGCTGCGATATTGTCCAGTGTCATAAAGAAACCAATCCATACCGGTGTCAGATTGAATTTATCAGCCAGGAAGAGGGGAACAAATGCGTTATAGACACCCCAAATGATGCTGACGCCGAAAAAACCAAAACCCAGAAGGAACGTCTTTCCGTAATTGAGTTTCATTGGATACCTCGAAGGACGGTTATGGAAATATCGTCGTATCGCTGCTGCGAACGATTGAGGATGATTATAGATTCAGATGGCGGGAAGGAACAAATGAAATCAGAGGTCAGAATGATTCTCAGCCAGTTCTTCACGCAATTTGCGGAGGAACTCGCGATCGTGATCTGTGAGCGGGGCGGTTTCGAGCAGATCGGGGCGGCGGAGCAACGTGCGCCGGAGGGATTGTTCTCGCCGCCAGCGGGCGATGAGGGGATGGTTGCCGGAAAGCAGCACATCGGGAACGCGCCAGCCGCGGTACTCTTCGGGACGGGTGTAATGGGGGTATTCGAGCAGCCCGGATGCGTGTGAGTCGTCCTGCGCGCCATCCGGGTCTCCCAAAGCGCCCGGGATGAGGCGGGTCACGGCATCCAGAATTGTGAGGGCGGGCAATTCGCCACCGGTGAGAACAAAATCGCCGATGGAAATTTCATCGGTGACGAGGTGTTCGCGAATGCGTTCGTCAAAACCTTCGTAGCGACCGCAGATCATGGCAATTTGATCGTGGGCGGAGAGTTCTTGCGCAATCCTCTGCGTAAAGGGACGCCCCTGAGGGGTCAACAGAATCACCGGGCAGATGGGGGCTGTTCCCAGAGTACTTTCCACAGCATCAAAGACAGGCTGCGGTTTCATAACCATTCCACCCCCGCCGCCGTATGGGGCGTCATCCGTAATATGATGCCGGTCGGTTGTCCAGGCACGGATGTCGTGAACGTGTACATCGATCAGACCATTTGCCTGAGCACGCTGCAGAATGGACGCTTCGAGGTAGGCGGGAAAGACCTGCGGGAGAAGGGTAAAGATATCGAAACGCATAGGATGATTGTATCCGCCGGGTGATGGGCTGTCAACCGGATCAAAGTGATCTTGACGTGCTGCTTTTTTCGATGGTATGATGCTGATATGTATTTAAAAGGTAGTAAATGGTCGATGAATCAACGCCGCAAGCGGACCAATCCGTGGCGGTTGATCGTTCTTGTGGTTCTGGTTGGTGCGGCGATTTATGTCAATCAGGTGATCGTTCCAGCGACACCGCCGCTGTTTGTGCCAACCGCCACTCCCACAAGGTCGCCGCAGGCTTTTGCAGAAGAAGCAGAGACGCTTTTCAGTGAAGGCAAGCTGGATCAAGCCATCACAGCGTATAAGGAAGCCATTCGATCCGATCCCAATAACGGGTCGTATTTCATTTCGCTGGCGCGGGTGCAAATGTTCGCCGGAAAATACACCGAAGCGCAGCAAAACGCAGAAAATGCGCTGCTGTTGAATCAAAACAATGCACTGGCGAACGCTGTCCGCGGTTGGGCGATGGGATATCAGGGAGATTATCTGCCGGGAATTGCGGCGGTTAAGAAAGCCATTGAACTGGACCCGAACAACGCTCAGGCGCATGCGTATTACGCCGAGCTGTTGGCGCTTCAGATTTCGGACGGTACATCGGAATTGGGCGCGGTGGATACCGCCATTCAGGAATCGCGCACAGCGATGAGCCTGAATGAAAACCTGCTGGAAGTGCTGCGCTCGCGGGCATTGGTGCTGGAAGCCACCCAGAACTATGATCAGGTGGTGGAAGTGCTTCAAAAGGCGATCACCATCAATCCCAACCTGGCGGATTTGCACATTGCGCTGGGACGAAATTACCGCGCGTTGAATGAACCCGATAAAGCGATCGATGAACTGCTGAAAGCCATTCCACTTAATCCATCTGACCCCACGCCGGAGTATCTGATTTCACGAACGTATGCGACCGTGGGCGAGTTCCCCAAAGCGATCGAATACGCCGAACAGGCGGTAAAAGACAGCCCCACGGATCCGCTGCTGTATGGGAATCTAGGCAGCCAGTATTACAGCAATCAGGATTACGAAAACGCGCTCAAATATCTGCGTCTGGGGGTGCGGGGCGGATTAGCCGATGACGGCACCACCCAGGTGGAAGGCGCTCCATTGGATTACGGTCGTTGGGCTGAGTACTACGCCCGGTATGGATTGGCGCTGGCGCGGGTGAACGATTGCGGTGAGGCGCTGCAAATCTCTCAATTGTTGAATCAGGGTGTTCCGGATGATGAAATCGCGGTGGCAAATGCCCAGGCGATTGTGGATATTTGCTCGGCAAATCTGACGGGCACCGAAGTACCCCAGGGCACGCCTGCCTCAGAATCCACGGCTATGCCCGGCGATTCAACGCCCACGCCGTAGGCTGCGCGAGCAAGCAAGTATGTATTTAAGCGATCGAAAACCTAATTTCCGACCTGTAAAACCGAGATCCAATCTCTACCGGGTGATGATCCTGCTGGTGTTGATCGGCATGGGATATTACATCGTTCAGGGTGTTTGGGTGCGGCAGGATATTGAACCGCTCTTTTTGCCCACGCCCACTCCAACACGGACGGCGAATTCGTATGAGCTGGAAGGGGATACGCAGTTCACGGCGGGCAACCTGGATGCGGCGATTGCCGCCTATCAGGAAGCCACCCGTCTGGAACCGAACAACGGCGAACTATGGTCGCGTCTGGCGCGAATTCAAACCTATTCCTCCAACTCGATGACGACCAGCAAAGATCAACTGGCGCGACTCACCGAAGCGATGGACTCCATTAACAAGGCGGTGGAAGTGGCGCCAGATGACAGTGAAGTGCGCGCCATTCAAGCGTTTGTTTTGGACTGGAATGCGGTTACCGACCTGGTAGGGGCTGACCAGGCTGAGAAATATCTGACGCAAGCGCAGCAGGAAGCCGGATATGCGCTCCAACTGGATCCGGCGAACACGCTGGCGCTGGCTTTTTATGCCGAGATTCTGGTGGATCAGCAGAAATGGCAGCAAGCGGAACAATATATCGAACAGGCGGTACAGCGCGACGACAGCCTGATGGATGTTCATCGGATTTACGCTTATGTGAAGGAAACCTCGGCGGATTATGAGGGGGCGATCGAGGAATACAAGAAGGCGGCTGAAATCATGCCGAATCTGACCTTCTTATATATCAAGATTGGGGTAACCTACCGGCATCTGGAGCAGTATGATCTGGCGCTGGAATATTTTGCCAAAGCAGCAGATATCAATACACAATTAGGGGTTAAAGATCCTCTACCTTATATTTCCATTGCAAAGACATATTCGCAAATGCCTTCGGCTGATTTTTTTGCAGCGGCTTTGAACATCAAGAAGGCGTTATATCTCGATCCAACCAACCCCAATACCTATGGTCAACTGGGGATCATCTACGACCACGGGCGCAATTTTGAGGGATCTGTAC
>JBDKTF010000541.1:0-1861 GCA_039680295.1 Anaerolineaceae bacterium | reverse complement strand
GCATGGCGATGTATATCGCTTCTTCGGGCGCCGCCACGACCACCTTCCCGGCGGAGATCTGCCGGTACTGGTTGGCGATCTCAATGCGCAGCAGAGGATGCCCCGGTGATTCGGTGTATCCCAGGCTTAGGTTTTGCCATAACGCCAGTGTTTCAGGGGCTGCCATTTCCAGAAGGTCAGCCATGGGCAGACTCTCGCAATCGGATGCGCTGAGCAAATAGCGCAATTTGAATTCGTATTGCGCAAAGTAACGTTCCAAACGGAAGGGATGAAGATTCATGAATATCCTCCGAATTAAAAAACACGCTTCAACGAATTCATTTTAATAGCAAAATGCCCGGCATGGGCATTCATCTGGCACGATTTTCGCAACAGTAGGAATTAGCACATACCCGTGCTTTTCCCTTTACCGGGAGAAAATATCTTATAATAGACCGATGCAGAACCATCAGCCGGTCGGTGGAAAGACCAACGTGGATAATGAATACGCAAGGATGAGACAGACGTCGTGGCGCAGTCAGCCAGCCAGCCGATCCGATTCTTCGTGGAATGTTGATCCCATGGCGCGACCCGCCCGCCGCAGGCAGCGCGCCAGCATGGACAGCCTGACCCGGGTGCTGATCATTGCTCTTGTGGGCGTGATTCTGGCAGCCGCGGGTGTATTGGTGGCGATCCTCTCGAACGCCGCGCAGACGGTACAGCCCGCAGCCGGGGCTGCGGCGCCCGCCGCGTCAGATGAAAATGTGGCGCTGCCGGCGGAAAAAGACGGGCAGACCGTCATCCTCATCCTGGGTTCTGACCAACGCCCGGAAGACGGCAGCTTCCGCACCGATGTGATTCTGCTGATGGCGGTCAACACGGATAATAAGTCGGTCAGCGTGGTTTCCTTCCCGCGCGACCTGTGGGTATCGGTGCCCAACCAGTATGAGATGAAGATCAACCAGGTCTTTGAGACGGGTGGATTCGAAGCCATGTCGGGCATGTTCCAGTCCAACTTTGGCGTGACCCCCGATTATTACGTCATGACCAATTTCAACGGTTTTGTCCAGTTTGTGGACAGCCAGGGTGGGGTGGATGTGGAAGTGGGTCAGGAATTGACCGACGACTGTGATTTGCCGCAGGCGGTTAATGGAGATTGCACAGTGGTCCCCGGCACGGTGCACATGGACGGCGCTACCGCGCTGTGGTACGTGCGTTCCCGCTACACCACCAGCGACATCGACCGTCTGCGCCGCGAGCAGGAAGTGCTCTACGCCATTGCGCAAAAGATGCTCAACCTCAAATCAGTGAAAAAGCTGTCGGCGGCGCAGACTGCGCTCCAGGAGAACGTGCAGACGAATATGAGCGTCGAGGACGCACTTTCGTTCTTCCCGCTCGCCACCCGCGTGCTTAAATCACCGGATGATTCGATCCACCGCTTCTCGATCACTGAAAATCAAGCCACGCCCTCGTGGTCGTGGGACGGCATGTGGATTTTACTGCCCAATCAAGACATGATTCGCGAAATTCTGCGTCAGGCAGGCTTCATCCTCCCGCCTGCTCAATAGCTTCTTAAAGTCCCTTCCCTTCAGGCAATGGACTTAGGGTTAGGTCTGAAAGTCCCTTCCCTTTTAGGGAAGGGATTTAGGGTTAGGTCATTAATTCCTTCTCCCCCAGGGAGATGGTTGGGATGAGGGCGGGTCTTCTCGAAATTCATCCAACCGAAGCAAACCATTTTCCAAAAATAAAACTGGCTAAAATTTACCTCATTATCCCAATAGGTCCGCCAACTGCGAAAACTGTTCCACCTCGTGCAGACACCCATCGAACCCGGCGGGCTTTTCGCGCCGTTCGTGCGACCAGGTATCGCCGTTGGGCACAT
>JBDKTF010000537.1:0-5318 GCA_039680295.1 Anaerolineaceae bacterium | reverse complement strand
GAACAAAGCCGCGGTAATTCAGCGCGATGCCCACCCGGGCTTGCGGCTGGATGACGTGGATGGTCTTATACGCCAGCGCGTGTCCGCGGACCAGGTTGGCAAAAACCGAGAAAGCAGTATTCAGGTCGGTTTTGCCGGGAGGGAAAACACCCTGAACATAACCGCAGTAGGCGAATACATTGGGTTCATTGATGGTGATCCACAGATTGACATATTCCTGCAGCGCTTCCACGGTCTTGTGGACAAAACGGTCAAATATGGCGGGAGTATCCGGATTCTCCCAGCCGCCCTGTTCCTCCAGCCAGATCGGATTGGAAAAGTGATGCAGCGTGACCATGGGCGTCAGCCCGCGTTCCACGCAGCCGCGTAAAATCTGGCGGTAATAATCCAGTGAGTTTTCATCCCAAAGATAGGGGGTCGGTTGTATGCGGCTCCATTCAACCTAAAGTCGGTGCGCATTCTGTCCGGTTTCCATGGCGCGGTCGAGATCTTCGCGCCAACGCCCACCCCACCAGTCACATGCCAGCCCGGAAACCTGCTTGTTGAGGATATGCCCGTCTGCTTGTTCCCACTGCCACCAGTTGTTGTTGGTATTGTTCCCTTCCACCTGATGCGCCGCGGTGGCGCAGCCCCACAGAAAACCGCGGGGAAAGTGGTAGGTTGCTTGGGGATCGTTTGAAGGTTGAATCATAAAGAATGCTCCGGTGGAGGTGGAATGGGTTACGGTTTAAGCCAGAGCGTTGTGCTCGTCAGAGCGACAATGCCGGGAATCCGATCGCCAGTCTGTTTGAATATCAGCAGCGCATGGGTGAGATCTTGAACCGCATAGGGTACGGCGATTTCAAAGGGGGTGTTGGTGGTTTCGGTTGCCATCTCTGCATCGAACTGCGTGCTGCCGAGCAGCGCTCCGTCTTCGGTGCGTAATTCCACCAGAACAGGCGATTCGTTGACCGGGCGCACAGACCCCTGGATCAAAAGGACCCCGCCGCTGACTTCGGCATCTGTGCGGGGAGATTGAATAACAAACGGCTCATAGGCGGGGGAGGTGCCGGTCAGTTCGGGCTCGCCCAGGGAGAGCAGGATGACATTGACCGAAGAGAGCGCGATGGTTTGTCCGCGGGTATTTTCAGTGCGCATCTGCAGGCGCGCGGCTTCGGCGACGGCGCCGATTTCAAATTTCACCTCCGGGGCAATCCCGAAGCGCAAACCGTCAGCCATGCCGAAACGAAGAACATCCTGTGAGATCATGCGCCCGTCTTCGCCAATCAATTCCAGGTAGATTTTTCCGCCGGGACCAGTGACCACCGCGCCTTCTATGGTAAAGGGTGAAGCCAGGCGGGAATATGCACCGGGCTTATAAATGCGCAGCACAGACATGGGAAGTCGGGGTGTTGGCGATGGGGTGGGGGTGCGGGTGGCGCGCCGGTAGACAGATGAGGGCGTGGGAGTAACCGGCGTTTGGAGAATGGCATACTGGGTCTGTACGGCAGCGACCACATCGGGCGGAATGGTGTTTTCTGGGACGGTCGTGTTTTCTTCAGGAAGTGAAAGATTGGGTTCGAGCGTGGCGGTGGGGGTTTGCGTCTGGGGGAGCTGTGTGTCTACGGCTACCATTTCTGCCTGCGTACTGATGGGGGTGATGATTGTGTCTGCAGGCGCAAGGGGCGTTGTGGAAGGGACACAGGCGGATAAAACAAGCGGCAGACAGATTCCGAGCCAGGTTACCCGGATGGAATGGATAGCAGAGGATGACATCATTTCCGAATCAACATTTCAGGATTTTTGCTTATTTTTTGCCCCATTGCTGTATTGATCAATGGTGGCAGCCAGCTTGACCAGACTGATAGGTTTGGTGAGATACGCCTGTGCGCCTGCAGCGCGGACGCGGTCTTCATCATCCAGAGCGGCGCCCGCGGAAAGAACAATCACCGGAATATGAGCTGTGGTTTCTTTTTCCCGCAACATTTTAAGCAGGGTGATGCCGTCGATCCCGGGCATCATCATTTCCAGCATGATCAAATCAGGAAGTTCTTTTTGGGCGGTATCCAATGCCTGATTACTGGACGGCGCCAGAATGGGTTGGTGCCCCAATACTTCGGTCGCTCTGCCCAGAATATCCAGTGTGATCGGATCATCATCCACATACAGTATGCGTGCCATTTTCTCTTTCTGACGGCTACTCTGAATGTGCCGTTACCTTCCCCACTTTAGGATGGAACAATGCCGCATCAACGGCAAAGGCGATACTTTATTCATTATACTCGAGAGTTCACCGGGAGGAATGGCGAGTCTGTTAAGAAAATTGTTCAGCCAATGAGGATGTGTCAGTGCCTGACTCGTGGTATATTCAAAAGGGAAAAGGTTGACTTCCCATGGATTGACATGAATATATCTCGAGGATCCCCCGATAGGGTTTCATTGAAAGTGGGGGTATTGTGTGAGAAGGAGAGATGAAATGAAATTGCGCCCCGATACTGGTTTAACATTTGACGACGTTTTGCTGGTGCCCAAATATTCGAACATTCGAAGTCGATCAGCGGTATTCACCCGGGCATCCCTCACGCGCGGCATTCAAATGGCGATCCCGATTATTTCTGCCAATATGGATACGGTAACAGAAGCGCCCATGGCGATTACCATGGCGCAGCAGGGCGGCATTGGCATCCTGCACCGTTTCATGACGGCAGAGAAGCAGGCGGATATGGTCGAGCGGGTGAAGCGCGCAGAATCATTTATTGTCGAAAACCCAATGACCGTCGCATTGGATTCGACTGTGGGCGCAGCGTATGATTTGATGTTTGAGGAAAACATTGGCGGTCTGGTGGTGGTGGATGAAGAAGGTCATTTACTGGGTATGGTCACCACCCGGGATGTGCTTCTGGCGCCGGATCGAAATGCTCCGGTGCAAACGGTGATGACTCCCCGCGAAAAACTGGTGCTGGCAGAGGCTGGGGAATCGTTGGAAGAGGCGCGCCAGACGCTCTTCCGCAACCGCATTGAGAAACTGCCCATTGTGGACAATGAGGGGAAAATTCTCGGGTTGATCACCGCCACGGATATTTTGAAAATGCAGGAGCATCCATTCGCCACCAAGGACGCAAAAGGCAGGCTGCGGGTGGGTGTGGCTTTGGGTGTGCGCGCGGATGACCTTGAACGCGCGGAGGCTTGTGTGGCAGCGGGCGCAGATGTGCTGGTGGTGGATATCGCCCATGGTCATTCAGAGCACACGCTCAATATGGTGCGCCAATTGAAGAGCCGCTTTCCGTCGGTGCCGGTGATCGCCGGAAATGTCGCCACCGCCGATGGGGTTCGTGACCTGGCGGATGCCGGTGCGGATGCCGTGAAAGTGGGCGTTGGGTCGGGTTCCATTTGCATCACCCGTGTGGTCACTGGTTTTGGTGTGCCCCAATTGACCGCAGTGATGGAATGCGCCGAGATGGGACACCGCCTGAATATCCCGATCATCTCCGATGGCGGCGTGCGCACCTCTGGTGACCTGACCAAAGCGCTGGCAGCGGGCGCCAGCACGGTAATGTTGGGTTCGACTCTGGCGGGCACGGTGGAAAGCCCGGGTGCGACCGTTGTCAAGGAGGGTCGAAAATATAAAGTGGTGCGCGGTATGGCATCGCTTTCTGCCAATGTGGAACGCAAACGCATCGACCGCGGCGGTGAAATCGAAGACGAAGAGTGGAATGAGGTGGTTCCTGAGGGCGTGGAAGCGATGGTTCCGTTCCGCGGTTCCGTTGGCGAGATTCTGTACCAGATGGTCGGGGGATTGCGCTCTGGGATGAGTTACGCGGGCGCCACGACCATTCAGGAATTGTGGGAGAAGGCTGAATTTGTGCGCATCACCGGTGCGGGGCAGCGCGAATCGGGTCCTCACGACGTAAATGTGATGTAATGCAGTAGAAATCCTGCACATACTCCAGTTGAACTCGAATACCAATATTACTATACTTTAAAATGCCTGATTCCTCAGGCGCTTTTCATTCGGCACTTCAAAAGGAGGAATATCGAAGTATGGCAACGGATTCGTCGTTCAAGTTGACGTATGCCACCATGTTCAACCCCCCGGAAGAACTGCATACGCGTTTTGAGGAAGTCCTGGGTAAAGTGAAAGACAACCTGGGACGTGAACACGGCATGATTATTGACGGCAAGGAACGTTTTGCCGCCGAAAAGTTCGAGGATCGCTCTCCAACCAACACTGAAGTCGTTTTGGGCATCTTCCAAAAAGGCACGGCGCAGGATGCGCAGGATGCGCTGGCAGCCGCCCGCAAGGCGTTCCCCATGTGGAGCCATACACCCTGGCAGGATCGGGTGAAATTGCTGCGGAAAGCCGCGGAAGTGATGGACCGGCGCATCTTTGAGATGGGCGCGGTGATGGCGATGGAGGTGGGTAAAAACCGCATGGAAGCCCTGGGCGATGTGGCGGAAACCGCAGACCTGATCCGCTATTCATGCAGCCGCATGGAAGTCAACAATGGTTTCGTGGCGGAAATGGGTGTCGATCCTTTGCCGGGATTCGACTCGCGGAATGTCTCGGTGCTGCGCCCTTACGGCGTGTGGGTGGTCATCAGCCCCTTCAACTTCCCCGGCGCGCTCACCGGCGGACCGGCGGGAGCGGCGTTGACGGCGGGCAATACCGTCGTGATGAAGCCCGCCACCGATACCCCCTGGACGGCGCGTCTGATCGCCGAATGCTTCCAGGAGGCGGGCATACCAGACGGCGTGTTCAACTACGTCACCGGACCGGGAAGCACGTTGGGGCAGGCGCTGATTGACAGCCCAGAAACCGACGGAATTACATTCACCGGATCGTTCGATGTAGGGATGAAAATCTACCGCGACTTTGGCTTGAAGAATTATGTGCGCCCCACCATTCTTGAACTGGGCGGCAAGAACGCAGCCATTGTGTCGCGCCACGCGAACCTGGAAGACGCCGCCATCGGCATTCAACGCTCGTCATTTGGCTTGCAGGGGCAGAAATGCTCCGCCTGCTCGCGCGTGTTCATTGAAGAACCGCTGTATGAGCCGTTGATCGCCCGTCTGAAGGAACTGACGGATAAACTGGTCATTGGCGATCCGACAGAGCGGAATGTCTACATGGGTCCGGTGGTGAACAAATCTTCCTACCGCGATTTCCAGCAATTCGCGGCGGAACTCGCTTCCGCTGGACGTTTCCTCACCGGCGGCAAGGTGCTGACGGAAGGGAAGTACGCCAAAGGCTACTTCTGCGCGCCGACTTTCGTGTTGGACGTACCAGCGGATCACCGCCTGTGGGGGACGGAAATGTTCGTACCCATCACCACCATCGC
>JBDKTF010000346.1:0-3499 GCA_039680295.1 Anaerolineaceae bacterium | reverse complement strand
GCGTTCCGCGGGTTCGGTGCGCCGCAGGGCGCGTACGTCGCCGAAATGCAGGTCAACAAACTGGCAGACGCGCTGGGCATGGACCCGGTGGAACTGCGCATGCGCAATCTGGCGAAGGAAGGCTCGCTGCAAACCACAGGCGCGCCCTATCCGCCCGGTGTGACCATCCGCGAGGCGACCGAAAAATGCGCGCTGGAAAGCGGCTGGCAGCATTTGCCCGCGGGTTGGACGCAGCTTCACCCCGGCGGACCTGATGCGGCGCATCCCGCCAGACGACGCGGCATTGGCATTGCCTGCGGGCATAAAAACGTGGGCTTTTCGTTTGGCTATCCCGAATCCTGCACTGTCGGCATCGAACTGTACGGCAAGACAGAGATCGAACGCGCTGTCATCCGGCACGCCGCCAGCGAAGTGGGGCAGGGCACGCATACCGTCATCGCCCAGATGGCTGCCGATGCCCTGGGCATCGATATGAGCCAGATCGAGCTGATCTCGACGGACACTTCCGAAACGCAGGACGCCGGAGCGGTTTCTGCATCGCGCATGACCTTCTTTGTCGGCAACGCCATCCGTGAGGCTGCCGAGATTGCGCTGGATGAATGGCGAAACGAGGAACGTCCCGTTAAAGTGACCCACCAATATAAGCCTGTTCCCACCACGCCGCCCGACCCGGCTACCGGTCAGTGCGACCCCAATACCGCCTATGCGTATGTGGCGCAGGCGGCTGAGGTGACGGTGGATATGGAAACCGGGCAGGTGGATGTGGAGCGCATCGTCTGTGCCATCGATGTGGGCAAAGCCATCAACCCCCAGCAGGTGGAGGGACAGGTGGAAGGCGGGTTGGTCCAATCTGTGGGTTACTCCGTACTGGAAAACTTTGTGGAGAAAGATGGGCTGGTGCTCACGCCGTCGCTGTCCACGTATCTGGTGCCCACCTCGCTGGATATTCCCAAAGAGATCAAGACCCTGATCATGGAAAACCCCGATCCGCGCGGACCGTGGGGCGCACGCGGACTGGGCGAGGTGATGTTCACCTGTATGGCGCCTGCCGTGGCGGCGGCGGTGCACGATGCCACGGGGGTGTGGTTTGACGATTTCCCGTTCACCCCGGAGCATGTGCTGCGGGGGCTGGGCGAGCTGGAAAATTGATTGCTTGAACACAGGGTGGGGATTTTCCCCGCCCTGTTTTTTTTAGCACGGCGGCTGAAACTTCCCGTGAGAATTTGTTCAGATGATCCTGAAAGCCCTGGCTTATAAAATGAGTATAATAAGGAAGATTTGCAATGCGAATGCTGACCTGGTTTGCGCGGGCATGACTTGTTCAGTCCATGCGCCACGACCTGATGGGAGGACAGCATATCAACGAGGCTTCGCTCAATATCGTCCTCGTGGAAAGGAAAGCCGGAGCATATGGATGCGGAAATTTGGGTGATCACCGGATGGCAGGGACGGGGAAAAACCACCTTTTGTAAATTATTGATTGAGGCTGCGCAGCGTACCGGTTGGGATGTATCCGGAATGTACTCGCCCGCGGTGTACAAAAAGGGGATGAAAGAGTCCATTCACGCGGTCGATATTCGCTCGGGTGTCGAAAAACCGCTGGCTTCGATGATCCGTCAGAGCCCCATGGACCTTTCTCTGGGAAAATGGTATTACAGTCTGCAAACGCTGGAATGGGGTAATCAGGCGCTGCTGGCTGGCGCGCCCTGCGACCTGTTTGTCATCGACGAATTGGGACCGCTGGAATTGAATCTGTCGCAGGGATGGACGAATGCACTGCGGGTGATCCGGCGCGCGAATTTCAAGCTGGCGTTGGTGGTGGTGCGCCCCGAATTGCTGTCGCAGGTGCACCTATCCCTCGAACCGACGCATTATCTCTACATTGACCGCATCGAAGAGGCGCAAGCCATGGTGGACGAGCATTTGCCGTGGCTCGAGCATCTCAAAGTGGCGAACCCGGCGGGGGGGTGAGGGTTTTTATCGCGCTGCGGAGAAAGACTTCTTGAGAAGTGAGGGTGTGCCCCTCACTTTTTTTATCCGCCTGGCAGATACACTGCCTGGAGGCGCGGACGTTGACGCACGGGGCGCTGCCTTTGTTTTTTGGAGGAGCGGGATTGTCAGTCATGGGTATCCTTTCTGTGGGGAGGTTGTTTTAGAAAAAAAATTCAACCTCAAACAACCTCTGGTTTTCACCGCGAATGCCCCACCCCAACCCTCCCCGTTTTCTTCGAAAACAGGGAGGGCAAGAAGACGCTGGCATGAAGCCAGTTTAGCACGCCAGAGAAAATGGGCAATATGTCAAAGGGTGCAATCTGGAGGGGAAAAATTGCACAGGTGTGCAATGGATACATTTTCTATCGGAAATAGCGCATCCATCCTGATCAGATTCAGTGTTTCGCAACTTCTCATCCCGCGCACCGTATAATAGATATATTCCCAACGATTCATGGAGGATGATGCATGCCCCCTATTCTCGAAGTTCAAAATCTGGTCAAGAAATACGGCGATGTGACTGCCGTGAATGGCATCAGCTTTGACATTCAAGAGGCGGAGATCTTCAGCCTTTTGGGACCCAACGGCGCGGGCAAAACCACCACCATCTCGGTGCTGTCCACGCTCTACGCCCCCAGCGGGGGCGACGCCGTCATTGGCGGGCACTCGGTGGCGCGCGACCCCATGGCGGTGCGCCAACTCATCGGCGTGGTGCCGCAAGACCTGGCGCTTTACGAAGAACTGACCGCCCGTGAAAATCTGTCCTTCTGGGGACAGATGTACAATCTGAGCGGCAGGGCGCTCAAAAACCGCATCGACGAGGTGCTCGAACAGATCGGTCTGACGGCGCACGCCAACCAGCGCGTACGCACTTTCTCCGGCGGAATGAAACGGCGCGTCAATATCGGCGTGGGACTGCTGCACCGCCCGCGCCTGCTCTTCATGGACGAGCCCACGGTGGGCATCGATCCGCAGTCGCGCCGCGCCATCCTCGATTCGGTCAAAGCCCTCAACCGGGAAGGCATGACTGTGCTCTACACCACCCACTATATGGAAGAAGCCCAGGAGCTCTCGCACCGGGTGGGGATCATCGATCACGGCGACCTGATCGCGCTGGGCACCCAGGCGGAGCTGACCCGGCAGGTGGGCGAATATGAGGCGCTGATTCTGCACATCAGCGAGATGGACGATGCCGATGCGTTGGCGGCGGCGCTGCGCACGGTGCAGGGCGTGGTGCGTGCCGATGTGATCGACCATACCATCACGCTCATCACCCCCGATGCCGAAAGCATTCTGGCGCCGGTCATCACCTGCGCCAACGACTTGAACATCAAGATCCATTCGGTGGATATTCAGGAACCCAACCTGGAAGCGGTCTTATTGCACCTTACCGGGCGCGCGCTGCGCGATTGAGGATTGCCATGAAAAAGATGTTTCTCATCGGTTGGAAGGACCTCACCCTGGCGTTCCGCGACCGCGCTGCCATCATCCTCATGCTGCTGGCGCC
>JBDKTF010000009.1:0-4212 GCA_039680295.1 Anaerolineaceae bacterium | reverse complement strand
GCCTGGTTTTCAATGATCCCGATCACATTCGCTTTCACTTCCGAATCTTTCACGGAGTGGATGTGGAAATCACTGGCACTCAATTTTCGCGGCAACTGCATGGAGTGCGTCGCCCATTCAGGGAAGGAATACGCAGGCAGATCCACCAATAATTTGCCATTCTCAGCGATCAATTTCCCCTGGCAGAATACCTGCTCCACCTTCAACGAAATCAGATCAGATACCAGTAAAATATCGGCGCAGCGTCCGGGGGCAATCAGCCCCATATCCTCGCTCACCCCAAAATATTCTGCCGTATTAATAGTTGCCATTTGCAGGGCGGTGATGGGTTTCAACCCCTGACTGATGGCGAAACGCACCACCCGGTCAATATGACCTTCTGTGACCAGAGTCTGCGAATGTGAATCGTCGGTGCAAAGCAGGAAATTGCGTGGATCCAATCCATCTTCGGTGACCGCGCGTACCTGTTCCGCCACATCATGCCAGGCGGATCCATAGCGCATCATCACTTTCATTCCCTGTCGGGCGCGCGCAATCGCGTCGATTTTTCGGGTGCCTTCGTGGTCATCCGACGCACCGCCCGCCGCATACGCATGGAAAGGCATTCCCAAATCAAAGGAAGGATAATGCCCGCCAATCACTTTGCCTGCATCCCGCGTGGCAGCCATTTCGGCGTGCAGATTTTCATCACCAGCGCACACGCCGGCATAATTCATCATCTCGCCCAACCCGATGATTCCATCCCACGTCATGGCTTCCGCCACATCGGCAGCGGTGATGCTCGCGCCTGGGGTTTCAAAGCCCGGCGCAGAAGGCACGCACGAAGGCATCTGCACCCATACGTGAATGGGCTGCTTTGAGGCTTCATCTGCCATCAATTTGACGCCCTGCATGCCCAGAACGTTTGTGATTTCGTGTGGATCGATGAACATCCCCGTGGTGCCGTGCGGGATCACGGTGCGTACAAACTCGGTCACGGTCATCATGCCCGATTCAACGTGCATGTGTGCATCCAACAAACCCGGTACCAGGTAACGCCCTTCTGCGTTCACCACCGTGGTGTTCGCGCCGATGGTGTACGATGCATCTTCACCCACATATGCAATCCGACCGCCGATCACAGCCACATCGGTATGCGGAATGATCTCTCCGGTCTGCACACAGACCCACTGACCATCTCGAATGACCAGGTCTGCGGATTTGCGTCCCATGGCACAATCCACCAGCATACGTGTTCGTTCAGCAATGGGCATTTCCGATTTCATTCGATCTCCAGTATCGAACCTGCGATGTGATTGAATGTTGAATGAACCTGATCACGCACCGTTCAACAACCGGCGGGAAGCCTTGTTGTGATCTTCCACCAACCGGGGTACATCTACCGTTGTCATTTCGCCTTTGTTGACGATCAGCTTACCGCCGACCACGTTGTAATCCACTTTTTGCGGAGAGCAGAAGACCAAAGCCGCCACCGGATCGCATAAAGCGCCCGTGTAATCCAGACGGTTCAAGTCAATTGCGAAGAAATCGGCGCATTTTCCTGCTTCCAGAGAACCGATGTCTGTTCGTCCGAGCACCGCAGCGCCGCCGCGGGTTGCCAGTTCCAGAGCCTCACGCGCGGTCATCAACGCCGGACCCTTCCCTGAAAGCGAAGCGCCCATCAAACCCGAGCGCAGACGCGCCAGAAGCATTGCCTGCCGGGCTTCACCCAGCATGTGCGATCCATCATTGCTGGCAGAACCATCCACGCCCAGCCCCACCTTGACGCCTGCCGCCACGTAATCCATCACCGGGGCAATTCCAGACGCCAGACGCATATTCGAGCTGGGGCAGTGCGCCACGCCGCATCCGGTTTTGGCATAGACCTTGATCTCGTCTTCATTCGCCCATACAGAATGAGCGAACCACACATCGTTACCAACCCAACCAACCGATTCCATATACGCCACGGGGCGGTACCCTACTTTTTCCAGACAGAATTCCTGTTCATCTTCGGTTTCTGCCAGGTGTGTATGCAGGTGAACGCCGTATTCGCGCGCCAGAATCGCGCTTTGACGTAGCAATTCGCCGGTCACACTGAAAGGCGAGCAAGGCGCCAACACAATCTGCACCATGGCGCCCGGCTTCGGGTCATGATACTGTTGGATCAGCCGCACGCTGTCCTTCAGAATGTTGTCTTCCGTGTCCACCACGCTGTCGGGGGGCAAGCCGCCCTTGCTCTCACCCAGGCTCATCGAGCCGCGTGATGCCTGAATGCGCAAACCCACTTTACGAGCGCCTTCAATCTCATCGTCCAACCGCGAACCATTCGGGAACAGATACAAATGATCTGATGCCGTGGTGCAGCCTGAAAGCGCCAGTTCGGTCAATGCTGTCTGCGTGGAGATGTAGATATCCTGGGAGTTCATCCGCGCCCAAATGGGGTACAGCGTCTTCAGCCAGTTGAATAAATTGGCATTCTGCGCAGCCGGAAGGGCACGGGTCAATGTCTGATAGAAGTGATGGTGCGTATTGACCAGTCCCGGCAGAACGATGTGTCCGTTCAGATCCAGAACCTGATCAGCTGTCTCTGGCAGAGAAGCAGTAGGTCCAACCTGCTCAATAAATCCATCACGGATAAAGAGACCACCGTCCGGGATTTCCCGGCGCTGATCATCCATCGTGACTAAAACCGCAGCGTGTTTGACAAGTAGGGTAGACATAATGTTGGTAGCTTTATTAGGGTTTCTAAAACCTGCTGAGGAGCTTACACGGCGAAATTGTTTTCTAACTGCATTGTCTACCCTAGTTTAATGACGAACTTTTATTTTGTCAATTGTCAGACAATATGACAAATGTCACTTGTCTGACAATTTGGCGGCTCGAATCGTGTTTTGCATCAACATCGCGATCGTCATCGGTCCAACGCCGCCCGGAACAGGGGTGATGTACCCCGCAATTTCTTTCACCTCGTCAAACGCCACATCGCCAACCAGCCGGTATCCCTTGGGAGAAGCTGCGTCTTCCACGCGGTTGATTCCTACGTCGATCACCACAGCGCCGGGTTTGATCCAGCTTCCGCGCACCATTTCGGGGCGTCCAATCGCCGCCACCAGAATATCCGCCCGGCGAACGACCTCTTCGAGGTCCCGGGTACGCGAATGGCAAATCGTAACGGTCGCATTGGCGCGAACCAGCAGCAGCGCCACAGGCATGCCCACGATATTGGATCGACCCAGCACGACCGCGTTCAAACCTTCGATTTTGCCAATCTGTTGTTCGATCAGAACCATGCATCCGGCGGGGGTGCAGGGCACGAATGTGGGTTCGCGACCTTTCTGCGCGAGCCGCCCAATGTTCACAGGGTGGAACCCATCCACATCTTTGTGGATGGAGATGGCGTTCAATACCCTTTCTTCATCGAATCCGCTGGGGAGGGGTAATTGCACCAGAATGCCGCTTACTTTTGGATCAGCATTCAAACCGGCGACCAGATCTTCCACTTCAGCCTGTGACGCGGTTGCAGACACCGTGCGCCCATACGATTCGATGCCCACTTCTTCACAGGCTTTATGCTTCGAACGCACATAAACCTGCGACGCCGGATTTTCTCCCACCAGAACCGTTGCCAATCCTGGACGGGATTTCCCTGCTGCCACACGTTCGGACACCTCACGTGCCACTTCGGCGCGTATAGACCTGGCGGCTGCGACACCATCAATGATTTGTGCCGTCATCCGATTCTCCTTTTGATTTCAATGAGAAATTGGAATGCTGACCCATCACCTGTAAATGATTTCAAACAGCCCGGCTTTTTTGCAAACAATAGGATATGATCATCATACCATAAAGGAGGCTCGAGGGATACACCCAATTGTCAGACAATCCCTCTCACAACAATTTTTCACCCCCAGCCCCCTTCCCTCAATGGCTTGAAGTACAATGGTCCAATGAAACAAAAATGGGGTCATCTCCTCCACGAATCCCCTCGTCCATTCCGCGTGCTCATCGGCGCTCTATTCGTTGACCGGTTGGGCGGCGCTCTCATCTTTCCCTTCCTGTCGCTTTACGTAACACAGCGGTTTCAGGTCGGAATGGTCGAAGTGGGGACGATATTCGCCATTTTCTCCATCGGGAGTCTATTCGGAAATTTACTGGGTGGCGCATTGACGGATAAAATCGGGCGGCGCGCCATGCTCATCTTTGGACTGGTTGCCAGCGCCGGCAGTACCT
>JBDKTF010000486.1:0-3686 GCA_039680295.1 Anaerolineaceae bacterium | reverse complement strand
GCATTGGAAATGGCGACCGCGGCATACGCTGCCAGCGTCTCGATGACCTGCTGATCATCGGCGGTAAATTCTTCCCCGTCCTTCTTCTCGGTCAGATAAATCTGTCCAAGCTGATGAGCGCCCGAACGAATGGGTACGCCCAGCAGTGTTTTCATGGGCGGGTGCCCCGCAGGGAAACCGGCGCTGCGCGGGTCAACCGACAGGTCAGCCAGGCGCAGCGATTCAGCAGAGTGCATCAACACGCCGATCATTCCCAATCCCACCGGGGGATGGGGAATGCGTTCGATCTCTTCAGGGGTCATGCCGATGGGAATAAACTGAGACAACGCGCCGTTTTCATCCAGCACGCCGACAGCGGCATAACGCGCATTGACCTGTTCGCAGGCAGTGACCGCAATCCGTTCCAGCAACGAACTTAATGAAATATCCTGTACCAGTTCCAGACTGGCGCGATGCAGTGCTGCCAGGCGTTCTTCCAGTTCTTCACGCGTCAGAATCATTCTTTGAGCTCCGATCACTCGTATTTTACCCGAAATCGTCCATTTCCGTCAAAGTTGATAGGTTTTGCCAGCGCAAGTCTTCTATATTTACGCATTATGATGGATATTCGCGTTGAACACTGCCCGGGTCTCTGCGCGATCCGCCGGAAAGCAAAGAGTCACGATCCGCGCAATGCTTTTATAATAGATGAAAGGCGTTGGATTCTCTGAACAGAAAAAGGGAACGGCATGAGCGCAAAACCAAAAAACGCGGGACCGTTGAAATTTTACAATCTCAACCTCGACGAGCGCATGGCGCTGCTGGCAAAATCAGCCGGGTTGACGCCTGAAGAACAGGCGGCGTTGAACGGTACAGGCGGTCTTTCGGCGGAACAGGCGAACCGCATGATCGAAAACGCCATCGGGACGCACGCCCTGCCGCTGGGCATCGCGCAGAATTTCGTCATCAATGGACGCGAGGTGTGGGTGCCGATGGTGATCGAAGAGCCTTCCGTCGTGGCGGGGGCGTCGTTTATGGCAAAGCTGGCGCGCGCCGGAGGCGGGTTCACCGCATCCACCACCCCGCCCGAAATGATCGGGCAGATGCAGGTGCTCAACCTGGTCGACCCGGCAACCGCGCGGATTCAACTGCTGGAGCAGAAAGAGCGCCTGTTGAACGAAGCCGCCGGGTTCGACCCCGTGCTGCAAAAGCTGGGCGGCGGTCCGCGCGATCTGGAAGTCCGTCTGATCGAAGACTCGCCCATCGGTCCGTTTCTGGTGCTGCACCTGATCTATGATGTGCGTGACGCAATGGGCGCCAACGCGGTCAACACCGCCGTGGAACGGCTGGCTCCGCGGGTGGAAGCCATCACCGGCGGACGGGCGCATTTGCGCATTCTGTCCAACCTGGCAGACCGGCGGCTGGCGCGGGCGCGCTGCACCATTCCGCTGGACGTACTGGCGTTCGGCGAGTTCAGTCCCGAGACCGTGCGCGACGGCATTCTGGCGGCGTGGGCATTCGCCGCTGTGGACCCCTATCGAGCCGCCACGCACAATAAGGGCATCATGAACGGTGTGGACGCGGTGGTGCTCGCCACTGCCAATGACTGGCGCGCCGTGGAAGCGGGCGCGCACGCCTACGCCGCACGCAGCGGGCGCTATACCAGTCTGAGCACGTGGGCGAAAGACGCCGCGGGCAACCTGGTAGGCACGCTGGAAATGCCCATGGCGGTGGGTCTGGTGGGCGGCGCCACGCGCGTGCATCCCACAGCGCGGGCGGCGTTGAAATTGATGAACGTGACCACCGCCAGCCAACTGGCAGAGATCATCGTCTCGGTGGGATTGGCGCAAAATCTGGCGGCGCTGCGTGCGCTGGCGACCGAAGGCATTCAGCGCGGACACATGACGCTGCACGCCCGGCAGGTAGCCATGGCGGCGGGCGCCGTGGGTGATGAAATTGACCGGCTTGCGGATCAACTGGCGGCGGAAAAAACTGTGCGCATCGACCGCGCCGAAGAAATTTTGAAATCGTGGAGAAAATAGTCATGGATCAAAGCTCCGAAGGTGAATCCATTCTGTTGAAACCGGATCGACCGGTGGGCATCATCGGTTACGGCGCGTACGTGCCGCGCTACCGCCTGCCCGACAGCGAAGTCTCACGCATCTGGGAAGGCAGCACCAAAGGCGGACCGATCAAGGAAAAATCGGTGCCCGGGCTGGACGAGGACGTGATTACCATGTCCATCGAAGCGGCGCGCAACGCGCTGGCACGGGCAGGCATTCCCGCGCATGACCTGCGCGCGGTCTGGGTGGGATCAGAATCGCACCCCTACGCCGTCAAACCCAGCGGCACCATCGTTGCGGAAGCCATCGGCGCCTCCACCAGCATTTCTGCCGCCGACTGGCAATTCGCCTGCAAAGCCGGCACCGAAGCCGTGGTCGCCGCCATGGGCATGGTCGGATCGGGCATGGGTCGCTACGCTCTGGCCATCGGCATGGACACCGCCCAGGGTCGCCCCGGCGATGCGCTGGAATACACCGCCGGCGCGGGTGGCGCAGCCTACATCATCGGACCCGCGGATGAAGCCCTGGCGGTGATCGAAGCCGCCTATTCCTTCGTCACCGACACGCCCGACTTCTTCCGGCGCGCCAACGCCAAATATCCCGAGCACGGGCAGCGCTTCACCGGCGAACCGGCGTATTTCAAGCACATCACCAGCGCCGCCGAAACCCTGCTGGAAGAAACCCACACCACCGCAGACGATTACGCCTACGCCGTCTTCCACCAGCCCAACCCCAAATTCCCACAGCGGGTCGCCGCAGAGCTGGGCTTCAAACCCGAGCAGATCCAGCCTGGGCTGCTCGTTCCCGTCATCGGCAACACCTACGCGGGCGCCGCGTTGATCGGTCTTTCAGCGGTGCTGGACATCGCCAAACCGGGCGAGCGCATTTTCGTAACCTCGTTCGGCTCGGGCGCCGGGTCCGATGCCTTTCAGATCCGCGTCACCGACGCGCTGCTGGAACGCCGCGACCGCGCGCTGAAAACACAGGACTATATCAACCGCCGCACCCCCATCGATTACGCCACCTACGTGCGCTACCGCGGGAAGCTGGCGATGAAATGAGCGAGGGAAACGCCATGAGCGATGTCGTCATTACGGGCGTGGGGCAGATCCCTGTGGGCGAACACTGGGAACTTTCGCTGCGCAACCAGGCGGCGAAAGCCGTGCTGGCGGCGTTGAAAGATGCCGGGGGCGTGCGCCCGCAAGCCATGTACATCGGCAATATGCTCGCCTCCACCCTGTCGCACCAGTCCAACCTGGGCGCGCTGCTGGCGGAAGACCTTGCGCTGGAGGGCATCGAAGCCTTCAGCGCCGAAGCCTCGGGTGCTTCGGGCGGCGCGGCGCTGCGGCTGGGTTACCTCGCCGTATCCTCCGGGCTGGTGGAGACCGCCCTGGTGGTCGGCGTGGAAAAACTGACCGACATGGTGGGGTCTGAAGTGGAAAGCGCGCTGGCGCAGAGCCTGGACTCGGATTACGAAGCCGCGCCGGGGCTCACCCCCACCGCGCAGGCGGCACTGTTGATGCAGCGCTACATGCACGTCTACGGCGTGCCGCACGATGCCTTCGCCGCTTTTCCGCTGCTGGCGCATGCCAACGCCGTGTCCAATCCCAACGCCATGTTCCGCAAAGCGATCCGTCCCGAAGT
>JBDKTF010000242.1:0-20428 GCA_039680295.1 Anaerolineaceae bacterium | reverse complement strand
GATCGCTCTGTCTCTCGACTTTGCCGCCCTCGATTTGCCCATCCGGGGTTGGCGTGATTGTTTCACCTTGGCGCCGGTTCCGTTGGAAGCAATCCACCCATTCAACCTGATGCCGTACCAGACCCTGTGGGTGAGTCTGGATCTGAATGGGGCGTCTTGATCAGACCTTGTGGAGGATTCCGCAATGCGTACCGCAAATGGTAGAGTCCATCCCCTTCATATCGGTTTTGTCTCCACGCGATTTGCCGGTACCGATGGCGTCTCGCTGGAATCCAAAAAATGGGCAGCCGTTCTGGGTGAAATCGGCTGCCGTTGTTTTTATTTTGCCGGGGAATGTGATCAACCGCCAGAGATCAGCCGCGTGGTTCCATTGGCTTTTTTTCGTAATCCTGAAATCAATGCGATCAATCAGGTGGCGTTCTTCCAACACACCCGCCCCCCCGAAATTACCCGCCGCATTCAGGATATCAAAATCTATCTGAAGGATGAACTGAACGAATACATTCGCCAATATGCCATTGATCTGCTGCTGGTAGAAAACGCCCTCTCCATCCCATTGAATCTATCGTTGGGACTGGCGCTCACCGAGCTCATTGCTGAAACGGGCATACCGGTGATCGCCCACCATCATGATATGTTCTGGGAACGCAAACGTTTTCTGGTCAACTGCGTGTGGGATTACCTCAATATGTCGTTTCCGCCCCATCTGCCCACCATTCAGCATGTGGTAATCAATTCATCCGCTGCCAACCAGCTCAGTTTGCGCACCGGCATCTCCAACACACTCATCCCCAATGCGATGGACTTTGACCATCCCCCCGCGCCGCCCGATGACTATACCCTCACGGTTCGCCGCGACCTGGGCATCGCGCCGGATGAGTACTTTCTCCTCCAACCCACCCGGGTTGTGCAGCGCAAAGGCATCGAACACGCCATCGAACTGGTCAGCAGATTGAATTTGCCTGCGAAGCTGGTTATCTCTCATGCATCGGGCGACGAAGGCTATGAATATGAGCAGCGCGTCCGCGATTATGCCATGCATCTGAATGCTCCCACCCTGTTTGTCTCAGACATCATCGCAGAAAAACGCGGAGATACTCCGGATGGGCGCCGTGTATATACTCGTGCGGACCTGTATCCTCATGCAGACCTGGTTACATATCCTTCGGATATTGAAGGTTTCGGCAATGCCTTTCTGGAAACCCTGTATTATCGACGCCCGATCGTGGTCAACAAATACTCCATTTATGATATCGACATCAAGCCCAAGGGATTCCATGCGATTGAATTTGACGGATATATTACTGAACAAACGGTGGAACACGCCCGCCAGGTGCTGACAGACCCCATCCTAGAAAAAGAGATGACCGAATCGAATTATCAAATCGCCAGCCGACATTATTCCTATCGTATGCTCCACCGTCGCCTGGAAACCCTGCTGCGTTACGCATTCGGAGAATAGACCATGCCTGAACCCTCTTCGCCTTACCTGAAAATGCTCAAAAACCGGGTGGACCTGACCCAGATTCCCTTCAGCGACCGGGGATCGCGTTTATTGGTGCAGCGCTCAGGTGATTGGTTGGTCATCCGTCTGGCAGAACGCTGGTTCAAGGCAGACCCGCGCCTTTCGGCTTACCGCCAGCGCCCCCCGTTGGTGGACGATTTGCACTTTCTGGATAAAACCGGCGACCGGTTGACCTTCGAACTGGAAAGCTACCCCCACTGCCTGAATTTTCATACGCGCCTGGGCACATTCACCATGCTGTTTAAAGACATGGAAACCCTGATGCTCATCCTTCCTCCGGCTGCCTGTGGTGTTTCGTTCACCGCTCACATGGATCAGGGGCAAACCGACCGGCGTGGCGGTGTGCTGCGCGTGACCGGAGACATCCGCCGCAACCTGGCGTACACCACCGATCGTAAATTTACCGCCAACATTCTCGCACCGGTGGGTGATCACTGCCAGACGCTCGATTTACAACTGGAAGCTGGTGAACCCGGCAGCCTGCTGATCAACATCACACCCCGGCTGGGATTTAACCGCTACATCACCCCTGCCCAACACGAACTGGAAGCCGCGGAGCAGCGCTGGCATCAATGGTTTGCTTCCGTTCCGACCGTGGCTGACCGCTACCGGGCGCAGTATTACTATGCCTGGTGGGTGATGCGCGCCGGTCTGATCTCCACCCGCTATTACACCACCCGCGAAGCCATGACCCCTTCCAAAATTTATTACGTGGGCATCTGGCAGTGGGATGCCTACTTCCACGCTCTGGCTTACCGGCACATCGATTCACACCTGGCGCAGGACCAGATTCGGGTGATGCTCGATCACCAGCGTTCCGACGGCATGATTCCGGATGCCGTGCATGATGAAGGCACCATCACCCACCTGGATTTTCCTGTCAACGCAGATGTGACCAAACCACCGCTGCTGGCATGGACCGTCTGGAAACTGTTCGAAACCGATCACGATCGCGAATTTCTCAATGAAATGTACGAACCGATTGTACGCTGGAACCAGTGGTGGTTCGAGCAAAACGACATCGACCACGACGGTTTATGCGAGTATCAGCACCCGTTTTCTTCCGGGCTCGACGACAGCCCATTGTGGGATGAAGGCATGCCGGTGACCTCACCCGACCTGAACACCTACCTGTACCTGCAAATGGAATGTCTCAGCCGGATTGCGAATGAGCTGGGTGAAAAAACAGATGCCGCGCTGTGGAAAGAACGCTGCGAAACGCTCCTGCAGCGCATGAACCAGATCCTCTGGGACGAGCAGGCAGGATTGTATTGGGCGTACCACCAGGGTCATCCCATCCGCGTGCCCACGCCTTTTTCGCTCTTTCCGCTCCTCACCGGTCGGCTGGAACCGGATAAGGCGCAGCGGCTGGTGGATCACATGATCGATCCCAACGTCTTCTGGACGCGCTACCCCATCGCCACGGTAGCCGCCAACAATCCCACCTACAATCCCAATCAGATGTGGCGCGGTCCCACCTGGGTGAATATCAATTATCTTTTAATCGAAGGACTCGACCGGTCCGGCTATTCCGCTCTCGCAGACGAACTTCGCCACCGCACGCTGGATCTGCTGATGCAGCAGCCGGATATTTATGAGTATTACGATCCCGAAACAGGAAAACCGCCCGCCAAAGCCGCCCCCATTTTTGGTTGGTCGGCGGCGCTCTTCATTGAATTGGCACTGCGCGCCAGCAGCGAGACGTTTAAAACAGAGGATGATGAAAAGATCGATTAGCCTCATGGGAATGACCACCTTCACACATGGGATCACCCCCACGGACAAAAATTTCACCTCAGCGCTTGTTGATCAGCATCAACCCCACATCGCATACCGCCACACCGATCAAATTGGCGGGCGTGATCTTCTCTTTGAAGAACAGCATCCCCACCGGGATCAGCAATAACGCCACCGAACTGTTCGACACCATCCCTGCCAGGCTGATCTCCCACCCGGCGCGGTAAGCCAGTAAATACCCCAATTCCAACCCAATGATCGCCAACCCCAACCCAAAACTCGCCCAATTCAACTGTCTGAATGCCGCAGCGAACCCTTCCGCCGGAGGCTTGACCACGATTGCGATGACGCAAACCAGCATCGCCACACCATAGGTCACCGCCAGCGCCAGCATGGGGGGCGCATTGGACGGGGTCAACTTCTGCATGATGTGGTAAATCACATTCGATAGAATCGTCAGCGCGATGGCGGAATAAAATAAACCCATTTTTTTCACTCTTATCATAATGTTAGTCTTCGTCCCAAACCGTCCAGCGCCTGAATTTCCAGCCGCGCTGCCGGTGAATCTGGATAATCTTCCACAAACATCGTCCACACCCAGATGTCGCGGTGATCGCCCAACCCGTTATGGGTGCGCCCGCGCAATTTCCCTTCACAGGTATAACCCGCCCGCGGCGGAACCGCGGCGCTGGCATGGTTTTCCACATCCATGTGAATTTCGATGCGGTACAGTCCTTCCACTTCAAAGCCCACCCGCGTCAATGCGCAGACCGTTTCAGTCATGTATCCCTGACCCGTGGCATCCTTGCGCAGCCAGTAACCAATCTCACGGGCATCGTCGCCCACCCGCTGGTGCAGACCGCATCCCCCCAGCAAGCGTGTTTCTGTACGGTCAAAAATCGCATACACTAGGTCGTTCCCCAAATCGAAATCGCCGCGAAATTTACGCACAAGATCCAACTGCCCATCCAGCGTGCGAGGTTCATGGTACGCCCACGGCATCCACGGTTTCAGATGATCCGCCGAGCCATCCACCGCTTCCAGAAGCAAAGGCGCATCATCCAGCTCATAACAGCGAATGATCAGCCGGGGGGTCAAAATTCGGTAAGCAGGTCCCAGTTTCATGGTTCTTCGCCCTTTCAATAATCCTGATCCCACACCGTCAGCACAGCGTGTGGAACCTTCCGAAGGATACTGCGCCGGTTCGCCCAGGCAATTACCTGCGGATCGCGTGCGGCGGGTGTGCAAAGCAGCTCCGTTCGGGGGAAGATTCCCACCCGTCCCAAATCCAACCGGTCGCTGTCCCAGCAGGTCTGGATGGTCACATCCGCATCGAGTAAACCATCCGCGTGCCGCCGGCAGGCGGTTACCAGCAGATCCAGCCCGGCGTCATCCAGTTCAAACCAGACACCCCGCAGTTGCTGCGCCAGTTCCGCCCCGCGGATGCCATGTTCTGGATCACGCCCGTTATTAAATCGGCGCGCATCATGGAAAACGGAGAACAATTCCACCACATCCAGACGCGCACCTGTCAGCAGGGAAAGCCGCTGTCCATTTTCCAAAACGCGACCCCAATGCGCCACCCCATGAATATCCCGCGGCGGCAGCGGAAGCTGCGCCACCAGCGCGCCCAATAATTCCGGTGTCAGGATCATTCGTCACCCCTGAGAAAAAATAAAATCCGATAACAAATTCTACACAAATCACGCAAAAACATTAAACGGCATTTTCCCTTTTCTTACCCGGCTGCCATTGCGCGACCAGAATGGCGGCAAAGATCACGACACATCCCACGATCTGGCGCGGTCCCAGCCGTTCTCCCAGCAGCAGCGCCCCGAACAGGGCTGCAAATACCGCTTCGCCGCTCAAAATGATCGCCGCGTCTGTGGTGGGCGAAGAGCGCTGCGCCACCGCCTGAAGAGTAAACCCGGTGGCAATGGGAAATACCGCCGAATACAACACCGGCATCCACAGACCCGGCAGATTGGCAAAAGTCTGTCCCTGAAACAAACCGCCTGTCGCCAGCGATAACGCCCCGCAGACAAAGAACTGTCCGCACGCAAAACGCAGCGGGTCCATGCGCGCCGCCGTGCGCCCCACCCAGATGACATGCAGCGCCCAGACCACAGCGCTCGCCATCTCGAACAGGTCGCCCGGTGCAAAACGCATATCATCCTGTACCCCCAGCAGGAAAATGCCGGCTGCCGCCAGCGGCAGCGCCGCCCAGACCGTCCATTCCAACCGCTGCCGCCAGATCAGCATCACCAACGGCGGAACCAGAACCACGTACAGACCGGTGATGAATCCGGCGTTGGCTGCGGTGGTGGTGCGCAGCCCCAACTGTTGCAAACCGGATGCGCCAAAAAGGAGCGTGCCTGATACGATCACCCAGACCAATTCCTTGCGGCTCATGGAAATCCGAAAGCGCAGCAGCACCGTCAAGAGCACCCCCGCCAGCAAAAAGCGCAAACCATTAAAGACGAAGGCTCCCAACCCGGCTGCCGCCAACCGCTGCGCGACAAATCCACTTCCCCAAACCGCAGCCGCCACCAATAAAAATACATCCGCCTTCCAACGTGGAAGGGCTACCTCTCCAGACAGACTCATTATGTTTCTCCAGCCGGTATTCCGGTGTTTTTTCGCCGCACCCGCAATACGGCAATTTTCGTGGGGTGATTAAAAGGCGCTGGATCCGCCGGCGGCACGGAACAGATCGTCTCAGGAAATCCGGTCACATCGGGCGGGACGGGGATGAGATTTTCCACGCCAAGATAGCCATCGACGCACAACGTCTCGAGCGTGCGCAGATATTCCTGCCCGCTGACGAACAACGCATTGTTGATCGCTACCAGCCAGCCGCCGTCTTTCACCAACGGACGCACCTTGTTGATCACCCGTTCCGGGCACTCGTTCAGATCCACCCTGCCTGCCTCAGTGGCGGCAAAGAAAGGCGGATCGAGAATCACACCGTCAAACTGTTCTCCCGCACGCTTCAGACGGCTGACGACCTGCCAGAAGTCTCCGCTGATAAAGTCCTCACGGCGGATGGGCAGTCCGTTCAGGGTGTACGAGTCCTTCGCCAGATTGAGAAATTTGCGATTGAGATCCGTCTGCGCCACGCGCGACGCCCCTCCGGCTGCCGCTGCCACGCCCAGACTTCCCGTATAGGCAAAGGTATTCAACACCGCTTTACCCGCCGCGTGTTCGTGCAGCCAGGCGCGCAGACCGCGCGTATCCAGGTAGAAACTGGCGTCGCGGTTCATGGTCAGATCAATGGCATACGCCACGCCTTGTTCGCGAATGCGGCGGTCGGGAGTATCGCCAAAGAGCAGCACGCCGTTGCGTTCCGCCGGATTTTCAGCAGAGCGCACCTTCAGCACCCCGGCGCGCAGGAACGGCATCTTTTCGCGGTACCATGCCAGCGCGGTTTCCACATCTTCGCGTCCCTTCTCTGGAGATTCTGCATAATTGTGAAGCAGCAGCGTACGCGCATACAGGTCTGCAACCAGATGGGGGCAGCCTTCATAAAATCCGTTGAACAGGCGCAGCGCACTTTCTTTGTGCGTCCCGATCATCACGGCGCGCGCCCTGAATGCCCGTTCCAGAAGATTGGTTAACTCAGATGATTCCACAGCGAAATTATAACGTATGCATGCATCCGGAGGATAAATTCATCTTTCTCATACATTCATGAAACGGGAAGGCAGTTCATGCCTTCCCGTTCGAATCCGTTAATTAACCGGGTGCAGACCAGGTATTACCTACCGCCACCATGCCGCTGATTTTGCCGCATGTTTCGAACCATGCGTCTCGGTTTCAGTGGGTGTAACCGTCTCGGTGGGCGTCAGGGTTTCGGTTGGAGTTTCAGTCTCGGTTGGAGTTATTGTCTCGGTTGGGGTTTCGGTTTCCGTCGGAGTTATTGTCTCAGTCGGGGTTTCGGTTTCCGTCGGGGTGATCGTTTCGCTGGGTGTCACTGTCTCCGTGGGTGTTGGCGCTGCGGTGATGACTTTTACCCACCGCACTGACCACACACCTTCCCGATACCAGCCGTGGATCATCACCTGTTGTCCAACAGCCAGGTCAGAGAAAGACGCCCGATAGCACGTGTCGTCTGTGCAGACTCTGAAGACGCTCTCTGCCGACGACACCATCACCACAGAAAAGCCCAAGAACGAATGGGTGAGCGCATTTCCGGATTCCGCCAGAACGGTGAAATTATCACTGCCTACCGCAGTGACCCTCCCAAAGAGAATGAAATTGCCATTCCACCCACCTGTATGCGGAGGCGCAGGGGTGATGGTTTCGGTGGGAAGAATGGTTTCAGTGGTTGTTGGGGTTTCTGTCGCTGTCAACGTTTCGGTGGGTGTATCAGTCATGGTCTCTTGAAGGATTTGAGGACCATGCGGATTATGTTTGGGTTTGGGAGGATTTTTCTTCGCTGCGAATGCTGGCGTAACGGTGACAGCCATCAAGAGGATCAAAAGTAGGGGAACGAACCATTTCCTCATTAGCTTACATCTCCTTTAGCTCGCAAGAGCCGTTACTACCCGAGCAATTAACGTATGCTTATTAAACCAACTTCCTGTATGATTAAGATCACCCAAACGGGTGACATTTATCCTCTCCAGGGGGTGGTTTATCTTATCGCAGATGAATATGGGGGCACAGCGTTTGCTGGGGGTAAGGTTTGACAATTCTATGGAATAAATGTAAACTGGTACAAATGTTTCTGTAAATATTGCAGGAGGATACCCTGATGAACAGTCCAAAATACCGTCTGGTAATGCGTACCGGACCCAATCCTGGCAAAGCCATTGATCTGGACAAGGTTGAGTTATTCCTTGGGCGCGAATTAAGTAATGACATTGTCATTAATGATGCAGAAGTTTCACGCCGCCATGCGCGTCTGATACTCCAACCGGGCGGCGTTATTTTGGAAGACCTGGGTTCCACCAACGGCACCTCCGTCAATGGACAACGGCTGACTGGTCCGGTGCTGCTGCAAGGCGGAGAATCCATCACCTTTGGTGAAAATGTCAATCTTTTTCTCGAAATGATGCTCACAGATCCAGATGCGACCATGGTGTCGCCCGTGCAGCCCGCTGCTGCTCCGGTTCAACCCCCGGTGGTTGTGCCCCCGGCTGCGCCCGCACCCGCCGCACCTGCGCCAGTTCAACCAACACAGCAACCCTGGTCGATGCCCGCCCAGGTGCAAACACCCCCGCCGCCCGCTTATGTTCCCCCGGCTGCGCCTGTGTACCCTGCCACGCCTCCGCCGCCCGCCTTTGCCGGGCAGGTGCCTGTCAATCCAATTTCGCAATCTGTCTCCAAGAAGAAAGATAAAAAGGTATGGATCATCGTCGCCATCGTGGCGCTGGCAGTGATCTGTCTGTGCGGCGGCTTCTTCTGGTTCATTGATTACAACAGCCTGTGGTGCATCTTCCCCTTCATCCCCGGATGCCCATGATACAGCGGGGAAGGTTTTCCCGATGCATTTTCGAACAGCCGGGTGAAGCCCTCCCCGGCTGTTTTTCTGCCATCCATTGTGTTGATTTTACATTCTCAACCGGATACAATTTAAAAAGCTGTACCTGAAGTTTCGGGTAAACCCGGTTCAAACGAGAACCGGTTAGCCCGCACCGTCGGGTAATCCAACCATCTTTTTATGGATTATTAAGCCGCTATGTCACTACCATCCAATACATCCCCTCACTGGAACTGGACAACCAAACTGTTGGTGGCTTCCACCTTCATCGCCATCACAGCATTTCTGCTCGTGCGCTTCAACAATATGCTGGGTCCACTGCTGATGGTCGCCATTTTGTGCTATCTGATCTACCCACTGGCAAACCATCTGCGCAACTGGCTCAAAATGTCGTGGCGGGTTTCGGTCACCATCATCTTCCTGCTGCTGGTTTTGCTCTTTGCTGGACTGCTCACCTGGGGCGGTTTTGCCATTGTGGAGCAGACCCAAAACCTGATCGAATTCCTGAATAAAACCGTCAACGACCTTCCCCGGATCATTGCCGATTTGCAAACCAAATCGATCGTTCTGGGTCCCTTTGTGTGGGACCTGGGACAGATCGATCTGACCGCGCTTTCCACGCAGATTCTCTCCTGGGTGGAACCCCTGTTGGGTAATCTTGGCGGATTGGTGGGTGGATTTGCCAGCGGCGCCGCCACAGGATTGGGCTGGTTTGCCTTCATCATGCTCGTCTCTTACTTCATTCTGGCAGAAACGGGCGGTAACGCCAGCGCTCTCTTCACCATCGAAATTCCAGGATATCGTGATGACATCAACCGCATGGTGGAAAAATTGGGGCATATCTGGAACTCCTTCCTGCGCGGTCAATTGATCATCATTCTCATTACAATTATTCTGTACACGATCCTGCTGAGCGCCATTGGTGTGCATTTCGCGCTGGGTCTGGCAGCATTGGCGGGGTTGGCGCGCCTCGTTCCGTATGTGGGTCCAGCGGTTGCCTGGATCACCTACGCGCTGGTCGCCCTGTTTCAGGAGCATACCATCTTTGGGCTCTCCTCATGGGGATACGTTGTCCTGGTGGTCGGTGTCGCCATGATCTTCGACTACATTCTGGACAATTTCGTCAACACGAAAATCATGTCCAATGCGTTGAAAGTCCATCCGGCGACCGTGCTGATCGCCGCATTGGTTGGCGCCAACCTGATCGGCTTTATGGGCATTTTGCTGGCAGCGCCGGTTCTCGCCTCCCTCAAATTGTTCACCCGTTACGCCATGCGTAAAATGTTTGATCTGGATCCCTGGCAGGGGATTGAAGAAATGGAAGCCGTCCGACCGCTCCCGCCGCTGGCACGCTATATCCAGGTCGTCTTCTTACGCCTGTATGTGCGCATTCGGAATTCGATCAAAGCTTCCAAAGCGATTATGGGGTTCCTGCACGGGGCGCAGAATCTCCTCCGCCGCGTGCTGGCGTGGGCGCAAAACCTTTTCCAACGCCTGCGGACCTGGTTTCGCAGTCACATCAAAAGCAAAACGCCATCTGAACCCGTCGATGACCCTCCGGTTCACCCGGAAGAATAAGCGCGAATAAATTCCCTCTGGTGCAGACTCGACGTTTATGAGATAATTCGATTAAAGAATTGAATATTGAAAGGACTGATACATGGGCACAACTGATCCCAAAACCCAAACACTGGCAGAAACAGATAATTACCTCGCCTGGCTGGCAGAGGAACCGGATGGTGAAACCACCTACCATCTCGAGCTGAACAACGTCACCATGCACTTCTTCCAGGAAGAATGGGACGAATTTATCGACATGGCACGCATTCTCGTCCGCGACGCCGACAAAAAGTAAATCTTCGATTATTTTCCACTGAATTACAAGAGCTCCGCCAAACGCGGAGCTCTTTATATGATTACGGTCCCCTGTACACGCCGTAATACGCGAAGCTGTCAGCTTCTACTGATACTTAATTTAGCACTGATTACTGACACTTGACTGACAGCATTCACGCTTTCCATTACCGCTGGCGAATCTTTCGCACCAGGGCACGCAGCGCCGTGGATGGGCGCATCTGCAAATCTTCCTCCAACCGCTTTTCGATCATCAAATAAACCTGCATCGCTTGAGTCGGGCTTTCCAGTTGAATAAATCCACGCATCGCCAGTTCCGCCGCCTCTTCACTGTACGGATCATACAGCAGCACTTTACGGCAGCAGTCCATCGCGCGTATCAACTGACCGGCTTTCAGTTCTTCCTCCGCCAGCAGGATTAACAACCGGCTGTGGATTAAACTCAAATGTTGGCGCATCTCCAGCGCCCAATGCGCATCCACATCCTGCGGATAAAGATCGCCCCCATAAAGCCCGTCCAATGCGCGCAGACCTTCCAGCGTTCGTAAATTTTGCTCCCGGTTGAATTCGTCTTCGAATTTCTGAAAATCGATGACGGAACTGCCGGGTAAAACAAGTTGGACCTGATCTGCATCCACCCGCAGGTAACGCGAAGGAAACTTATCTGGCAATTCGGGTTCCAGTAAACGCCGCAGCATGGAGGTCGCCTGATGAAACTGCTCCACGGCTGAATGTGACAGGGTGGGACCCCACAGCGCATCCATGATCCGATCCCGGCTGGCGGTAAACTGCGGTTGGAGCAGCAAATATCGAAATAACTCGCCCGAGCGGCGCCGCAGCCAGCCTTCCCGCGGTATATCGCGTCCACCCTGCTTCACGTTGAATTCGCCCAGGGTCGTCACGTTGAGCGGCGGCGGCGTCACCTGCCCCAACAATTGAACCATGTTCAAACTCGCCTGATGTTCCTCCGCGTCGCAGGAATGCAGGTGTTCGGCAATCAGGGGATATGCCACAGCCCGTTCCTGATCCAGCAGCAACCCATAGCCCGTCTGCTGCACACGCCGGGCTGCGTCCAGCCAGCGCGCCCGTGCCGCTGGCTGCTGGGTGTTCTGATCAATGCCTGCCAGCAGCAGCGCTGCCACACTCTGCTCGTAGCCTGCCTGCACCCGTTCAAAGGCTTGGATCGAATCGATCAGATCGGTTCGCGCAGACATCAGATCACCATTTTGTTGGAGCGCCCGCGCCCGTTCAACCAGCGCAATACCCCTGAAATATGCGTTTTCGCGGTTTTGCGCCAGCAAAAGGGCTTCCCCCACCCAGGAAATGCCCCAGGCAGGATGATTGTTAAGCCGGTGATACCGGCATATTTCGATGCGTGTCAGAATGTTCAATATGGGAGCGTCGATCCGCTCTGCCAGAATAATTGCCATGCGCAGGTATTCTCCCGCGCGCGCCACCTCATATTCTCCCAGCGAGATGCGCCCCCACAGCAGATGATAGAGACCAGAAATATTTGAACCCAGGGTGATGGAAGGAAGCAGGGCATCCATGGCGGCGCGGGCATCGGTCAAATTGCCCAACCGACTGAAGATAGATGCTTTTAGAAACGGGAATCCCCAGTTGGGTAAATTCAGCGCAGCGCAGATCTTACTGGATTGGCTCATCGTCGCCAGCGCCAGGTCAAAATGTCCGCGTATCATATGAACATTGAATGCCAGCCTGAATAACGCTTCTGCCAGACCCGCGGGGTACCCCATCTGGCGGCTCAAATCGGCAGCCTGCTGATACTTTTCCTCCGCCGCCGTCATCTGATCCGTTTTCGTCAGACAGGTCCCCTGAACGATAAGCGCATCCACCCATTGCGGTTGGTCGATTAAAAAAGGAATTGCCCGATGGGTATCTTCGAGTGCCTGCGCATATTGCCCCCGGCAGGACCGGATTTCAGCCACGCGCACCAGCGCCGCTGCCCATTGCTGCGGACTTTCAGACGGGGAGTAACCGTTCACCGCACGCTCCGCGTGTTCCAGGGCAGCCATCAGGTTGCCCTGGTCTTGAAGCACACGGCTTTCATGGATGAGCGCATCCGGTTCTGTTGTCCGGTTCATTTTCCTATAATTCAGGCATCCTTGATGAACAGATTGAGCGCAACCGAAACCACACTGACGATCAAAGCGCCCAAAAAGGCAGGTACAAAGCCGTCCACCTGAAAGCCCACACCAAATCGCGATCCGATCACACCTACGAGATAGAACAGCAGGGTATTGACCAGCAGCGTGCCCAGACCCAATGTCAGGATGATCATCGGGCAGGTAAGCACCTTCAAAATCGGACGGAGGATGGCATTGACCAGCCCAAAGATCAATGCCAGCATCAGAAACGAGAACCAATCCTCTTTTTGGGCAGTGATGCCGTGCCCACGCATGAGGATGACCGCAGCATACAATGCCACCGCGTTAATCGCCCAACGAAGAATTAATTTCATCGGTACCTCCTTCAAGGGTTTTCTTATCTGTTCAGACGGTGTTCCATCCAATCCAATGTGATATGTTGGGTGAAACCTGCCGCGGCAAAGGCTTCGACCGCTCTGCCTGCCGGATAGTTCACCCATAATGGACGGCGCGAAAACAGTTGGCGGCGCGCCCGGATTAATAAAGCGGATACTGCTTCCTGCTCGAACCGCTGATCCACCCCCAGCCAGAGATTATCCGCATAACCGCGGGCAGGCGTCCAGCTCGCCGTGCCGATCAGCGTATCCTCCTTCAGCGCCGACCAGTGCCGGTAATTGAAACCATTCAGAAAATCCATCAGTTCTTTGAATAATCCGGGCTTGAAATCGCGGGGGGCAAAAGGCAGATTCCAACGAACCTGCGGTGGGTACGTTTCTTCCAGCCAGATGGATTGTTGTTCCCAGTGACTGCGCTGGCGCGAGACCACGCGCACTTCCGTTTCGCGTACTTCGGGCACCGCCGGCAGGCTTTGCCAGGTGGTGCGGGAAGCCCGTTGGTGAAATCCGAGCTCGACATAAAGATGTTTTGCCACCGGGTTATCCTCGCGCACCTGAAGCCAGGCTGCCGGTGCGCCCCGCTGGCGCACAAAATCCAGCGCGCATAACGTCAATTCTTTCGCGATACCCTGCTGGCGGTATTCGGGAGTCACAGCGACATTTGCAATGAGGTAAACCCGTTGGTGCTCTTTGCGCAGCGGAATCAGGCTGAGATTTCCTACGATTCGCCCATTCTCTTCCCACACATATCCGCTCAACGGCATGGACAGATTTTCCATGGATTGCGCGGATAACCGCATGATCTGCACTTCGTGTGCCGTGCGCCGCAACTGACGCAGATATTCCTTGCCGTCTGCATCCATTCCGGTGGCAAAACATTCTTCAATTAAATCCGCCACCGCCATTAAGTCCCGGCGCGGATCCAGGGGACGTATTTGCCTGGGGGTTTCATCGTTGATCGTCATATCCTTATTTTACCCCTTGCGATCAAAACGATTCAATCCTCTGATCAGAATTCCTCAAACAGGTCGTGCAGCCGTTTGGATGGCGTCTGCGCCGGAACAGCCAGCATGAACGCATCCCGGTGATTGAACAGGCGCATGACCACTTTCATCGGACCTTTGACCATGGATGCACCTCCCTGGCTGGCATGGCACGCCGACGCTTCCTCGCGCGCCTGCGCCGCCAGACGATAGTTTATGACCGCATGGACTGGAAATTCTTCCGCCACCAATGAAGTCAGATCAATATCGCCGTTCTGCCCGAAATGACGCGGATCGCGCCCCACCAGCGGCGCCAGACGTACCGCCCAACGCAGATACCCTCGCGGTACGAGATGATAGAACAACCGCTGTGCAGCAAAACGGGGCAGTCCTTCGGGATCGGAAAACGCAGCGTCGCCCGCCATGGTAAAAGCGCGCACGGTCGCCCGTTGAATTGCAATATGATCCGGGTGTCGATAACCGCCGATGGGGTCGAAAGTCAGCACCACCTGTGGACGCAGCTTTCGGATAAAATGCGCCACCTCTGCCGCCACCTGCTCCAGCGGTTGAGCCGCCAGCGCCTGCGGGTGCCGGTTATAGGGTGAACCGGGCATCCCCGAATCACGATAATTCAGAAAGACAAACCTCGCCAGTCCCACATTCGCTGCCGCGCGCCGCAGCTCAAGCTCGCGCAGCTCGCCCACTGACTCGAATCCCTCCAGCATTCCTTCCGGAACATCACCAACTTCGCCGCGCGTGGCGCAGATCAAAAACACCTGGGCGCCGCGGCTGGCATACAGCGCGAGTGTGCCGCCCATACCAAAGGTTTCGTCATCGGGGTGCGCCAGCACCGCAAGGATCACCTGCTGATCGTTTTCCATTCCCATCCATCAATACTGCATCATCGCAGGGTCCACTTTTTCAGCCCAGGCATTGATGCCGCCTGTCAGGTTATACACATGCTCAAATCCCGCCGAAAGCAGCAGGTTTGTTGCACGCGACGAGCGGTCGCCTTTCCGGCAAAACACCACAATCTCGCGGCTGCGGTCCAATTCATCCAGACGGCTCGCCAGTTCTCCCATCGGAATGTACTGCGCGTCGGGAAAATGCGAGACGCTCACTTCCATGGGTTCGCGGACGTCCAGCAGCAGCGGTGGATTGGCTTCCTTCAAACGGGCGGCGAGTTCCTCCGGCGTCATCCGGTGATTGGGCGCCACCAGATCAGGTTCAGAGGCGAACCCCGGAACGCCGCAAAATGCTTCGTAATCGATCAATTCGTGGATGGTGGCTTCTGCAGAGCACAGCGGGCAGTGGGGATTCTTGCGCAGTTTCACAAACTGCACGCTCATGTCCTGGGCATCATACAGCATCAGCCTCCCCTGCATGGTCGTGCCAATTCCAAGGATCAGTTTGATCGCCTCGGTGGCTTGCAGGGTACCGATCGTTCCCGGCAGCACACCCAGCACACCCGCCGCGGAACAAGATGGCACCGTATCGGGCGGCGGCGGTTCGGGGAACACACAGCGGTAGCAGGGTCCGGTGCGCGCATCGAACACGCTCAACTGTCCTTCGAAGCGAAAGATGGAGCCGTATACATCGGGCTTGCCCTGCAGCGCGCAAATGTCATTGACCAGATAACGGGAAGGAAAATTGTCCGTGGCATCCACCAGCATGTCATACGGCGCGGCGATCTCTTCAGCGGTTTCAGCGATAAACGGGTAGTTATACGTGTCCACACGGATATCCGGATTGAGGTCCAGCAGACGCGCGCGCGCAGAATCCACCTTCAATTTGCCCACCGTGGAAGTGCCGTGAACGATCTGCCGCTGCAGGTTGGAGGCATCCACCACATCGAAATCCACCAGCCCGATCCGTCCGACACCGGCTGCCGCCAGATACATCGCCACTGGCGAACCCAATCCGCCCGTGCCCACCACCAGCACCGAAGCGGCTTTCAACTTGCGCTGACCCTCCACCCCCACTTCGGGAAGCAGTAAATGACGCGAATAGCGTAAATATTCTTCCTGATTTAGTTCAGGTAGCATTCTTCCTCATTTCCTTTTCAGTCAAAATCATCCGCCAGCTATGCTGACCACCAATGCCAGACGATCGTCCTCCCTGAGCGGGGTATCCCAGCCTTGCATAGTCCGAACGTCTTCATCATTCACAAAGAAATGCACGAAATGACGCGGCTTCCCCGACGTCATCAGCAAATGCGGTCGCAGCGCCGGAACCGCCGTCACCAACGCTTCCAACGCTCCCCCGGCGGTCTCTGCCGCCAGCATCAGCTCCGTCTTGCCGTCTGTGTATGTGCGCAACGGCGCCGGGATCTTTAAGACAGGCATGGTCACCTCCACAGAGGATATGTCCATTTTATGGGAGCCTTGCAAATTGTCAAGGAGCAAAAAGGTGTAGACAGGGCAGCCCCTTTCGCCAAACGTCAATCGCGGTTAAAATCACCTGCATGACTGCACAAACTCTTCCCATTCCCATGTCGTCTCCCGATTTATCAGATGCGGACCGCGAAGCTGTGATGGCGGTGCTCAACACCCCCAATCTCAGCATGGGACCGCAGGTTCAGGCGTTTGAAGACAGTTTCCGCGTCTATACCGGCGCAAAACATGCGATCAGCGTCAATTCTGGCACCGCCGGGCTCCATCTGTGCACGCGCGCCGCCGGGATCGGACCTGGCGATATAGTCATCACAACGCCCTTCTCCTTCGTATCCTCCACCAATGTGCTGCTCTTTGAGAATGCCGTGCCGGTCTTTGTCGATGTGGACCCCGTCACCGGCAATATCAACGCCGAAAGCATCCGGCAGGCGGCGGCAGACCTCGCCAAAGGCGGCGCTGCGGCGCAAAAATGGCTGCCCCGCAAAGGCGTTCTGTCTGGCGGAAAGCTCAAAGGGATCATCGCAGTGGATGTCTTCGGTCAGCCGGCGGATATGGACGCAATTCAGGCGGCAGCAGACGAACATCACCTGCATGTGATTGAAGATTCCTGTGAGGCGCTTGGCGCCGAGTATAAACATCGCAAAGCTGGCACACTGGGCGATTACAGCGTATTCGCCTTTTATCCCAACAAGCAGATTACCACCGGCGAAGGCGGCATGATCATCACCAACGATGACGAAGCGGCTGCGCTCATGATGGCGCTGCGCAACCAGGGACGCGCCCCCGGCGACACCTGGCTTTCACACACCTATCTGGGCTACAACTACCGTCTGGACGATATGAGCGCCGCGTTGGGACGTTCGCAGATGCAGCGCCTCGATTCGCTGCTGGCGCAGCGCGACCGCGTGGCAGGCTGGTACGCTGAGCGTCTGGCGGAGATTCCCGCCATCGAAGCCCCTGTGGTGATCCCCGATACCACCCGCATGAGCTGGTTCGTGTACGTCATTCGCCTGCCGCGAGGAGCCAATCGCCAGGCAGCGGCAGAAAAACTGGTGAAGCAGGGCATTCCAGTGCGCCCCTACTTCCTGCCCATTCACCTCCAACCCTACATGGTGGAGCGCTTCGGTTACCAACCCGGGGATTTCCCTGTGACAGAGGATCTGGGTGCACGCGGTCTGGCAGTTCCGTTCTCCGGGCGCATGACCGAAGACCAGGTGGAACACGTCTGCCAGGCGTTGGCAGAGATTTTCTGATTCGGCTACACGCATGACACTGCAAACAAATTTCCTCCCCCCTCGCCGTAAGGGACTCCTCATTCAGGGCGCCGCCGCTCTGGCGTTGGCGGGAGGAAGTGCCTTCAGCTTCTGGCAGACTTCCCGTACTGATGTGGGGGGAATGTTCCTCGTGTGGCTGCTGCTGGCGTTGGTGTTGTTGGCGCCGGTGCCCCTGCTCGCCTACCGCTGGTACGCATTGCTGGGCGCAGCTTATCATCTGGAAGCCGATGGATTGAAGGTTCGCTGGGGTTTGCGGCAGGAAGACATTCCCATGCCGGATATCGAATGGATCCGCCCCGCCAGCGATCTGGTCGCTCCCCTGCCGCTTCCCCGTCTGTCAACCCCCGGCGGAATACTGGGCGGACGCGATGTGGAAGGGCTTGGCATGCTGGAATTCCTCTCCGCTGATCGCGAACATATGCTGCTGGTTGCCACACCGAAAAAGGTATACGTCATTTCTCCCACCGAGGGAGAAAGTTTCCTGCGGACGTTCTACCGTTCCACAGAATTGGGCAGCATCAGTCCGCTTCTGTCCAGTTCCGTGTATCCCACCGCTTGGATCAACCGCGCCTGGAAAACGCGCCCGGTTCGCGCGCTGCTGCTGGCGGGTTTATTTTTGGAGCTGGTACTGCTGATCTGGTCGGCGCTGGTCATTCCCACCCGCGCCGCGCTGCCGCTGGGCTTTTCCCCGGACGGCGCCCCCAAAGAAGCAGGGTCTGCTGTCAGATTGCTTCTTTTGCCCGTCATCAACGGGCTGACCTACGTGGTCGACCTGCTCGCCGGTTTGTACATGTTCCGCAGCGATCGCTTTCGCCCGGTGGCGTACGTCCTGTGGGGCGGCGCAGTCATCACGGGTTTCCTCATGCTTCTGGCTGTTCTCTTCATCACCACCGCCTGAGTTCATCATGACACTCCAGATCGCATCCGGTATCTGTTTGGGACTTATCGTCGCTTTTGCAGCGTGGAAAATTCGCGCGTTGAGCGCTGGCGGCGCCTGGCTGGCAGCCCTCGAAGGCGCCATCGTTTTCGGGTTGGGCGGCTGGAAATGGGCAGTGCTGCTTCTGGGGTTTTTTATCACCTCCAGCGCCCTTTCGCACACGTTCAAAGCCCGCAAGCAGCGTCTGGATGAGAAGTTCTCCAAAGGCTCGCGCCGCGACGCCGGGCAGGTGCTGGCAAACGGGGGTGTCGCTGCCGCGCTGGCGCTGACCGCTTTCATCCTTTCCCAAAGCAGCCCCGCTGCTGCGCACGAACAACTTCAAACCATCCTTTGGATCGCTTATGCCGGCAGTCTGGCAGCCGCCAACGCCGATACCTGGGCAACCGAGCTGGGGGTGCTCAATCGCACCAACCCCCGCTCGCTCAAGACCTTTCAACCGGTCGAACCGGGCAGTTCCGGCGCTGTCTCGCTCCTGGGTACATCCTGCGCGCTGGCAGGCGCCGCGCTGATCGCCGGGCTGGCAGCGGCGTTCGATCCTGCAACCGGCTGGCTTGGATTTACCGCCATCGCCCTGGGAGGCTTGCTGGGATCGCTCTTCGATTCGCTCCTCGGCGCGACCATTCAGGCAATCTACCTCTGCCCCACCTGCCAGAAAGAAACCGAACGTCATCCCCTGCATACCTGCGGAAGCCGCACAACCCTCATCCGCGGTTGGAGCTGGTTGAACAATGATTGGGTCAATATCGGCTGCACGCTGATCGGCGCTCTGGCAGCGGGGTTAATCTTCGCCAGCGTTCTCTAAACACACAATTCCATAGTTTCTTCATCGAGGCAATCCCATGCGCATCCTCTGCATCTCTGCATCCAACGTTGAACGGGCACGCGATCATTCCGCCTCACTGCGCACCTGTGCTCTGATCCGCGACCTGATTCAAACCGAAGCCCCGGAACATGAGGTGATCCTTTTGCCGCTGCTGGATATCGAGATGAATCCCTGCCGGATGTGCGGCGGCTGTGTTGGCGTCTCGCGCTGCAAGCGCGATCCGCAGTTCAACAGCGTGCTGGAAGCCTGCGAGACTGCGGATGCAGTTTTTCTGGTTTGCCCGCATTATGCGCCTCTGCCTTCAAAAGTGATGATGATGCTGGAAAAAATGGAGGAAATCGTCTTCCTGAACGGCAGCGTCGATGAGCAGTACCGCTTTCCCCTGGCAGGAAAACCCATCGGGATCATCGCACACGGCGGGCAAACTTCACCCGGGGCGATCCCTTACTACCGTTCCGCCCTGCTGGAACCGCTGGCAAATGCGTTTCGCTCCACGGGAATGCAGGTGATCCCTGCCGCAGACAACGAGCCAGACGGCGCAGTTTTTGGTATTCAAAAGATCACGCTGCCTGAAGGGGAAATTTTTGTTCGCATCGAACATGACTGGGATGCGATTCGCGTCCGCCTGATCCCCCTCGTGCGCGCCGTGTTGAACGCCTGTACTTCCAGGCACTGATAATGCAAAGTATTGAGGAAAATTCAAAAAAGAAGAGGATCAAAATAATAATTTATTCGTAAATTTTTCCAACATAAAGAAATTCTGCAAAGGCTTTCCATGTAGGTTGGTCTGGTAATCCGCCTAAATTTGCCTTTTCCTTATCCTCTACCCATCGCAACGAAGATTCTAAAAAATCACGAACCGTACTATTTACCCATCCGCCCTCATCATAAATGGTTGAATATATGTTCGACAT